>JBGSYJ010000094.1:0-2591 GCA_041750915.1 Thermoanaerobaculia bacterium
ACCAGAGGACGACGTTCGAGCCGCGAAGCTCGGAAAGCTTGACCCTCGTTCCGTTCTGGTCGACCGCCTCAAAATCGGGTGCTTGATCGCCGGGAGCGAGCATCTGAGGAGCAGGCCTGAATGCGGAATCGAACACGAATCTGAAGATGCCCTTGAGTGACATCCGGACATGGTAGTTCGGAATGGATTCGGTGGGAAGCGCGTGTCAGAGACTCCGATGCACATATCTCTTGATATGATGATTCTGCATGAGCTCACTTCTCTCCCTGCGAGAGACACTCGCCTCAGCGCAACGCTGCAATCTGTCCAACCTACATCGAAAGGTGAATTCCAGATGTCCTGGTTTCTGAACTTCTACAGGTCTGCCATCGGCAAGAAGGCTTTGATGGCATTGACCGGGATCATCCTGTTCGGATTCGTCGTCATTCACATGATCGGGAATCTCAAGCTCTACATGGGAGCCGAGGCGATCAATCACTACGGTGAATTCCTGAGGCAATTGGGAGGGCCGGTCGTACCGCCCTACGCCGCACTGTGGGTCGCCCGGATCGTGCTTCTCGGAGCCGTGCTGCTCCACATCGTCGCATCGTGGCAGCTCACGCTGATGAACCGAAAGGCGCGGCCGATCGGCTACGGCCAGAGAGATGCGGTCGCCGCCAGCTATGCATCGCGGACGATGCGATGGGGAGGCGTACTGATCCTCCTTTTCGTGATCTATCACATCCTTCACTTCACGACGGGCGACGCGCACACGAACTTCATCTACGGCGACGTCTACCACAACATGGTGGCGGGATTCAGCGTCTGGTGGGTCAGCGCGATCTACATCATCGCGAACATCGCGCTCGGGTTTCACCTCTATCACGGGCTCTGGAGCCTCTTCCAGTCGCTCGGATGGAATCACCCGCGGTTCAATTCCTGGCGACGGAGCTTCGCTACGGCGTTTGCCTGGATCGTCACCCTCGGCAATCTCTCATTTCCCATCGCGGTCCTGACCGGTTTTGTGAAGTAGGAGCACTCGAAGACATGGAACTCAACTCAAAGATCCCGCCCGGCCCGCTCGCCGACAAGTGGGACACGGCAAAGTTCAACCTGAAGCTGGTAAATCCGAGCAACAAGCGGAAGTTCGAAGTGATTGTGGTGGGCGCCGGTCTTGCCGGAGCATCTGCGGCAGCGACGCTCGGAGAGCTCGGATACAACGTCAGCTGCTTCGTCTTTCACGACAGCCCTCGCCGCGCGCACAGCATCGCGGCGCAGGGTGGTATCAACGCAGCGAAGAACTACCAGAACGATGGCGACAGCATCCAGCGACTCTTCTACGACACGATCAAGGGCGGCGACTATCGCGCGCGGGAAGCGAACGTCTATCGTCTCGCGCAGCTGAGCGTCAATATCATCGACCAATGCGTCGCGCAGGGCGTTCCGCTTGCGCGGGAGTATGGCGGCCTCCTCGAGAACCGTTCGTTCGGCGGCGTGCAGGTCTCTCGAACCTTCTATGCGCGCGGCCAGACCGGCCAGCAGCTGCTTCTCGGCGCCTTTCAGGCGCTCGAGCGGCAGATCGATCTGGGTCGGGTGAAGATGTACAACCGCACCGAGATGCTCGACCTCATCGTAGTCGACGGTGAAGCACGCGGGATCGTAACGCGCGACCTGGTGTCCGGAGCGATCACCTCACACTCCGCAGATGCCGTCGTGCTCGCCACCGGCGGCTACGCGAACGTCTTCTATCTTTCGACAAACGCCAAGGCCAGCAATGCCACGGCAATCTGGCGCGCGTATCGCCGCGGCGCTGCATTCGCAAATCCCTGCTACACGCAGATCCATCCCACTTGCATCCCGCAGTCAGGCGACTATCAGTCGAAGCTGACTCTCATGAGCGAATCGCTCCGCAACGACGGACGCATCTGGGTGCCGAAGAAGAAGGGCGACACACGCAGACCGGATCAGATTCCGGAAGCGGAACGCGACTACTACCTCGAGCGCAAGTATCCAAGCTTCGGCAACCTAGCGCCGCGCGACATCGCCTCACGCGGTGCCAAGGAAGTTTGCGATGCCGGCCTCGGTATCGGCGCCAGCGGACGCGGCGTTTACCTCGACTTCGCCGACGCGATCAAGCGCCTCGGGCGCGACACGATCGAAGAGCGCTACGCGAATCTCTTCGAGATGTATCACGACATCACCGCGGAAAATCCGTACGAAGTTCCGATGCGCATCTACCCTGCCCCGCACTACACGATGGGCGGACTCTGGGTCGACTACAACCTGATGAGCACCATTCCCGGATGCTTCGTTCTCGGTGAAGCGAACTTCTCCGATCACGGCGCGAACCGCCTCGGCGCCAGCGCCCTCATGCAGGGACTCGCAGACGGTTACTTCGTCATTCCGTATACGATCGCTGAGTATCTCGCCGGGAAGCTCAACAAGCAGGCGAAGCCAGATCCGGCCGCCTTCAAGCAGGTCGAAGACGAGGTGCGACAGCGAGTCTCCCGCCTTGTTTCCGCAAACGGGAAACGCAGCGTGGACTCGTTCCACCGCGAACTTGGCACTCTCACGTGGGACTACTGCGGAATGAGCCGCACCGCTGAGGGACT
>JBGSYJ010000095.1:0-11233 GCA_041750915.1 Thermoanaerobaculia bacterium
CCGAAAGTCCCAGAAGCCGATCGCGCCCGTGTAGACGCCGCGCGGAACCGGTTCGAGCCGGCGGATACACTCGACGACCGCGCGCTTCGGTGCACCGGTGATCGATCCCGACGGAAACATCGCCGCAAAGACTTCGGCGAATGGCCGCGCTCCGAGGCCTTCTGCGCGGATCGTCGACTCGAGATGGAGAACGTGTTTGAGCCGGATGACGTCTCGGAATGAAGCGACCCGCACCTGGCCGGCCGGCGCGACTTTTCCGAAGTCGTTACGGATCAGATCGACAATCATCAGATGCTCGGATGCATCTTTCCTGCTCGAGAGCAGCCACTCGGTGTCGGAACGATCGCGACCTGTCCGCTCGATCGTCCCTTTGATCGGCCTTGATTCGGCGATCCCGGTTGCTGCGTCGTATCGCAGAAAAACCTCGGGCGAAGCACTTGCGATATGCCAGTTGCCACCATTGATGAAAGCGGAACAGCGGGGAATGTCGTCACCGGTGATCGCCAGATAGAGTGCGAAGGGATCCCATGCGCCCGGAGATGAGAACCGGCGAGTCAGGTTCACCTGGTAGAAATCGCCGCGCAGGATCGCCTGCCTGATCTCGTCGACGGCTGCGCGGTATTCAGCCGCGTCCAGCGATTCGGACATCGCGCCTGGTGGATTCTTTGCCCGTGGAAATCGAGCTGTGGAATCGCGCATTGACTTGAGATCAGCCCGCAGCCGATCGAGATCGCGCTCGAAGCAGAAGAGGAAAGCCCCACCAGACGGATCGATCGCAACCACAGACTCGTGCCGTGCGAACCACAGAGGAGGCTCCGCCGGACTTTCCTCGTAGACAGCGGCACCCCACGAGCTTGCGCCCGCCTCGTAGCCGACGAAACCGATCCATCCTCCCGCGAACGGAAGCCGGTCATTGTCCGCGCTCACGGGTCGCGTCTGATCGCGGGTGATCGTCTCGAGAACAGCCTTCCACTCTTCGACGCGAGACGGCGGGAGGCTGGTCAACTCTTCGGGCCACGGAAGGATGATTTTCCACGGACCTCTGTCGCTCCAGCCCTCGAACATGGCTGTACCTTCCCGTGCAAGCAGCAGGTCAAGGGCGTCTCGATCGGGCAGATCTCCCTTTTCGAGTGGGAAGAGTTGCATGCCGGGCATCGCGGGAGTGTACCGCGGGGACGATTCTATTCGTGGCGCATCCAGCCTCTGGAACCTATCTTGAGAGATCGGTCCAAGGAGGTTCTAATGGCAAAGGAGTGGAATCAGGACGCTGTACCCCCGGAAGAAATCACTGAAATTGATGAAGGGTCGTTCGAGGATTCACCATCCGACATGAGCGCGGATCCTGCGGGAGAGACTGCCGACAACCCCGAGTGGTGGAGGGGCGACGGCTCGAGCGACGGCGAGGTTTACTGAGGGGCAACCGAGTCCTGTCATCCGGCCCTCCAGTTGCCACGGTGAGCGTTCACCGTGGCAACTGCCGTTAAGATGTCGTCTGTGGCAGAGCGCTTGCTCTGCGCCTCGACCAGATGACACGGCACATTCAGGTTCTCGACCGGCTCGCTCTCATGGGCCCGAACCTCCATTCCCACCAGCCCTGCATCAAGTGGAAGATCGATATCGGTTCGCTCGAGGAGCGACCGTCCAGCGTCATCCCTGGATTCGTCGAACGCCTGATGGCGAAGATGCCCTCGCTGATCGAGCACCGCTGCTCCGAGGGCGTTCGCGGAGGTTTCAAGACGCGCCTCGACATGGGGACATGGATGGGGCATGTGATGGAGCACGTCGCGATCGAGTTGCAGAATCTCGCAGGATCGCGAGTTGGATTCGGCAGGGCACGTTCGGCGGACGAGACCGGCGTCTACTACGTCATCTATCAGTGCGAGGAACGTGAGACCGGCCTGTCGGCGGGACACCTCGCGCTCGACCTCATCGAGGCACTCATCGACGAGACCGAATTTCAGTTCGACTCTCGGCTCGCCGAGCTCCGCGATCTTCACGCCCGCAGCATCCTCGATCCCTCAACTCAGGTGATTGTCGATGCGGCGAGAGCACGCGACATTCCCCTGCTTCGGTATGAGGCGGGGAACCTGGTTCAACTGGGACACGGCTCGCGAGCGAAACGGGTTGAGGGCGCGGCCACCTCCCTGACTTCGCATCTCGGGGTCGAGCTGGCCGCCGATCGCTGGCGCTCGCGGTCGATTCTGGAGGAGCACGGTGTCCCGGTGTCGCGCATCGAAATCTGCAGCACCATCGAAGATGCTTCGGCTGCAGCTGAGCAACTCGGCTGGCCACTGGTGGTTCGTGGTCTCGGCGAGGGTTCCTCACACGACACCGGACAGAGAGTGAGTGACGAAACATCGCTTCTCGAGGCATTCGAGAATGCAAAATGCGCACACGACCTCGTGGTGCTCGAAAAAGAGGGTGCGGGAGCACTGTTCAGGCTTCTTGTGATCGCCGGCAGATTTGCGGCAGCTGGTCGGTTGAGTCGCGCATCATCGGAGACGGAACTCTCATCGTCAACGGTTGATGACGTGACCCGTCACATTCATCCGTCTGTCGTGGCGACTGCGGAGCGAGCGGCGTCGCTCATTGGACTCGCAGTCGCCGGCGTCGACATCGTTGCCGAACGGATAGACGTTCCGCTTGAGGATACCGGCGGTGTCGTGGTGCGCGTCACCGCGGCGCCAGACCTCAGCGTTCACGAAGGTGACGGAATGCCGCGCGCTGCCGGTGACGCCATCGTCTCAATGCTATTTCCTGCCGGTTCTTCGTCGCGAATTCCCCTGCTATCCGTCACTGGAACGAATGGCAAGACGACGACGGCGCGCCTTTGCGCACATATCGCGCTCGCAGCGGGCCATCACGTGGGACTTGCGACGACCGACGGGATCTACATCCGCAATCGACATGTCCTCAAGGGTGATCTCACCGGTCCGCAGTCCGCCAGAGTGATTCTTCAGGATCCCGCTGTGAACTTTGCCGTGCTCGAGACCGCGCGTGGTGGCATTCTTCGCGCCGGACTCGGTTACGACTGGTCCGACGTCGCGATTGTGACCAACATTGCGGAGGATCACCTCGGGCTCCGCGGCGTGAACACGATTGAAGACCTAGCGCGCGTCAAGGCGGTGACGGTCGAGCGGGTGCGTCGCGATGGCTACGCAATCCTGAATGCTGAAGATGCGATGACCCCGCTGATGCGAGAGCACGCCGACTGCCGGATTGCGTTGTTTGCCCTCGATCCGCAGAATGCTGAATTTCGCGCGCATCGGGAAGCCGGCTGTCTCGGCGTCACGGTTGAAGATGGCGAGATCGTCATCCATGACGGAGAGACTCACGCCGTAGTGGACAAAGTGCGCAATGTACCGATCACGTTCGATGGCCGGGCGAAATTCAACATCTCGAATGTGCTCGCCGCAGTAGCCGCCGCCCGGGCAATCGGCATTGAGATGGATTCGATTCGCAGTGGAATTCGGACGTTCTTCCCCTCGATCGCACAGACTCCCGGCCGGACGAACTTCATCGAGTTCGACGGATTCACCGTAATCATCGACTATGCGCACAATCCGCACGGCGTGGCGGCGATGGCCGACTTCGTTCGGGCATTGAAAAAAAAGCGCTCAGTGGCGACCATTGCGGTTCCCGGCGACCGGCGTGATTCTGACATTGAAGCCGTCGCGAGGATCGCCGCCGCGGCGTTCGACGTCGTCATCCTCCGTGAGGACTACCACACGCGGGGACGGAAGCGGGGAGAGGTTGCCGGCATCATGCGCCGCGCGATCCTCGAGACAGGATTTGATGAGTCGCAGATCCACGTCTGTACAGACGAGCTTGGAGCGCTCGAGCTTGGACTGGAAATCTGTCAGGAGGACGACCTTTTTCTCTACTTCGCTGACAAGGTAGAGGAGGCCACGACTCTCATCGAGCGGAAGCGCATGGAAAGAGCGGGGCAGAAGGTATGAACGCCGGCTTTCGCATTCAGTCGCGCTCGCTAAGGCACGATACGACGATCACGTTCCCGCCCCAGCAAGGCCCTGCCGCTGCTATGTGGCAGGGCCTTCCCAGGCCCTGCCTCTTCCGCATCGTGAAAATGTGCGACACCTGGCGCGGCTGACGATGCAGGCTCCAGATGTCGTACATCTTTACTGCTCGAAAAGGCAGGGTCTGGGAAGGCCCTGCCACATAGGCGGAGCGATCAGAACGCAGGCTGGATATGGCCGGTCGGAAGGCGTATTGTATTTTTCCCTTCCTGACGTTGACCCATCCCTGGGAGCAATCAATGAATCGAAGTGTTCTGGTGGTAGTAGATGACGACCCCGCGATAACAGAAGGCCTGGCGGCCGGTCTGTATGGAGCGACGCGTACGATTGTCACCTGCCATAGCGTGGAAGCTGCCGAGCTGATGGTCGAGGAGATGCACCCTTCGGCCGTTATCAGCGACATCCAGCTTTCCGGGCGATTCGACTTCGACGGGCTCAGGCTCCTGCAGTATGCATCTGAGCACTCCCCGGAAACAGTCGTGGTGCTGATGAGTGGTGCGCTCGCCGACGGTCTCGGGGCTGAGGCAGAACGGCGAGGCGCGGTTGCCTTTCTCCAGAAGCCGTTCAGCCTTGACGATCTCGAGAGACTTCTCGAGTCGAGGCTGCCTGCGGCGTCATCGAACGGATGGCGCTCCCGGGACGACGAGGACGTAATCAGGATACCGATGATCGAGGACATCATCGAGAGCGAATCGCTGTTCGCCCGCTTTCAGCCGATCGTCAGCCTCCAGGACGGCGGCCGGGCTCATGGCTACGAATCGCTGATACGGCTCCTCACTCCCTCTCCTCTGACCAATCCTGTCGCGTTGTTCAGCTACGCCGCGCGAAGCCAGAAGCTCTTCGAGCTCGATCTCGCCTGCATCGACCGAGGCATGCGGTACGGCAGCGTGCTCGCTCCTCAGGGACGACTTTTCGTGAATGTTCATCCTCAGAGTTTCGAAAAATGGGACCGTCTGGAAAGCACGATCCTGTCGAGTCAGGAACGCTACGGGCTGTCGCCGGAGGGAATCGTGCTGGAGATCACCGAGCAGGTGAGCTTCCACGCGGATGCTTCGACGTTTGCCGGTTTCGAACGCCTGCGGAGTCTTGGTTATCGTTTCGCGCTGGACGACGTGGGTGCCGGGTTCTCTCATCTCGAATACGTCGACAGGATCAAACCGTCGTATCTCAAGATCAGCCAGCAGCTGGGGTCAGGATTCGAGACGGATCCGACCCGCATCAAGATTGTGCGCAACGTCGTCTCTCTCGCGAAGGAACTCGACTGCCAGGTGATTCTCGAGGGAGTGGAGACCGCCGAGACGGCAGCGGCTGCGAGCGACATGGGGATCGAGCTCGCCCAGGGCTATCTCTACTCCCAGGCAGTCGACGCCGCGAAATTTCTGGCGGCCTGAGACCGGATTTTCCTGGTCATTCGCTGTTGTTTCCCGGCTGGTCTTGTTCAACAATGGAGCAACGGTTCGAGCGGCCCGACGCTGGAGTCCGGCGTCACCCATGTCAATGAGTCACCCTTCTGTCCAGCCCGATGGTTTCGTCCGGTTGAAAAGCGCGCATTCTACCTCCGGTACGGTGAGCTGTCTCTGCAGGCCCGAACTCGCAGAGGATCTGGCGCGGGCCTACGAGGAACACACCTGGGTCTATGACGCGTTCGTTCACCAGGCAGGAGTGCAGAGTTTTCGGGGACGCCGGCCGGTGCTGGCGGGAGAGCTGGGCGGAAATCAGGTCGTGGTCAAACGTCTGTTCCACGGTGGAAGTGTCGCCAGGCTCTGGAAAGATCGGTTCCTCGGGCCGGGCCGCATCACGAGCCATATTCCGCTTGCCGAATACCTCAACAGCCACGGAATCGCCACTCCAAGGGTGCTGTTCACCTCCTGGCGCCGGTCGTGGGGCTTGGTGAGGGGAGAAGTGGGCTTCGAAAAACTCGCTGGCGGTGTGGACGCTGACCGATATCTTTTCGTATCAGAAGAGCCACCCGGAGACTGGAGTGAGACGGCAGGAAGGATTGGACGGCTCGTCGCCGACATGCATCGACTGAATTTTCTACATAACGACCTGAACCTGATGAACATTCACATCGGGCCGGGTGACCAGATCTACGTACTCGACCTGGACAACAGCGCGCTTCCGAACGGCTCGATCCCGGCCGGCGCGCGCAGTCGAAACTTCGAGCGCCTTGTCCGTTCCATCCGCAAACAGGGCAGGGGACAGGTGCGCGAGTACGTCGAGTCGATTATCGAGACCGTCCGGCACGCCTATCGGACCGCGCCGGCGGCTGCCAATGGGTGATCCGAAAAGCATTTGCGTCATCCGCCTGTCGGCGATTGGCGATGCGATCCACACCCTGCCGCTGATGAATGGCCTGAGGCGTGCCTTCCCTTTCACTCGTTTGACCTGGGTCGTGCAGCCGGTGCCTCATCAGCTCGTGCGTCACCAGAGCGCCGTGGACGAGTTCATTGTCTTTGATCCACGCGGCGGAATCTCTGCGTGGCGGAATCTGCAAAAGACGCTGGCTGAACGAGAGTTCGATCTGGTGCTCGTGCCGCAGATCAGCGCCAAGGCGTGGATGGTCGCTCAGTTGATCCGTCCCGCGCGGCGTCTCGGTTTCGACTTCCGAAGATCTCGCGACTTTCACTGGTTCTTCACCAACGACCATCTTCCGCCGCATGAGCGCCAGCATGTTCAGGACGAGCAGCTCGAGTTTTTCGATGCTTTCGGGATTGCCCGTGATCCCGTTGTCTGGGATCTCGTGATTACCGACGAAGAGAAGAGACTCGCGCGAGACTACTATTCGAAGTTCGAGCGTCCAGCCGTCGCGCTGGTGGTTGCGACATCGCGGGAGGAAAAGGACTGGAATCCGGAGGGCTACGCGCGGGTGATTGAATCGCTGGATCGTGACTTCGGCATGCAACCGGTTCTCGTCGGTGGTCCGAGTCCGAAGGAGCGCTCGATCACCGAGAAGATTCTTGCTGAATCGAAAGTACTGCCCGCGGTCGCGCTGGACGGGCCGATGCGGGAGACGTTGTGGAAGGTATGGGGCGCCGATCTGATCATCTCACCCGATACCGGGCCGCTTCACGCAGCGGTGGCGCTCGACAAACCGGTGATCGGACTTTATGGATACTCCGACCCCCGTCGCTGCGGCCCCTATCGACGATTCGCCGATCTTCTCGTTGACAAGTTCAATGAGGATGGCAGTGGCCCGATCACCCGTCGCAGTCGGCCGTGTCGAATGAATGAAATCACTCCAGCAGACGTGTTGGACAAGGTCGCGATCGCGGAGCAACGGTATCTCGATCGAGGCAATGTCCGGGATATCGCAGTGGATGACTCAGTCAGAATCCGGCCGGTGCGGTCTGCCGCGGGTCCTGAACGCTTCCGACCGTGACCCATTCGCCCCCGATGCGATGTGAACGGCGCGCGGCATCCAGCACCTGCTGCTGGCGGAGTCCGTCGGCGAAGGTCGCGCCGTGCTTCAGCGCGCTCCGGTCACCGTCATCCAGCGCCGTTCGAATCGCGCGCCCCAGGTAGACGGTCGCCGTTCCGAACGCGCCGCCCGGTGAATCTCCCATGGACGCGATGTCTTCCTCCAGCACCGTCTCCCATGACCCTCCGGACATCGCGCTGAAGAGGGCTCCATCCCGGAGACGGAGCCCGCCGTTCTCTCCGTGTAGCGTGATGGTGGTCGGTTCATCGACAGAGGCTACGGCACTCAACGTGATCACGCCCAGGGCTCCATTCGAGAAGCGGACGTGAAACGACGCGAAGTCGTCCGACGTCACCGCGCGATCAGATCCTTCCCACGGCCTCGTCGCAACGAAAGTTCCCAGCAGAGCCTGAACCGCGTCGATCTCTCCACAGAGATGACGAAGCGCATCGACAGCGTGCGAGCCGACTGCACCGAGGATTCCTCCGCCCTGCGCCTCGTCGCTCCACCAGTTCCAGGGACGATCCGTCGCTCCGCGGGACGGACTGGAGTATCGCACCTCGGCATGGCGCAGTGTTCCGATAGAGCCGAGCTTCTCCCGTGCGGCTGCCCACGCCGGAAGGAAGCGGAGCTCGTGGTCGATCAGGCTGATCTGACCAGGCCGCGATTCGGCCTCGCCCAGCATCGCTTCGGCTTCTTCCGAGTTCATCGCCGTCGGCTTTTCACTCAGCACATGCTTTCCGGCGCGCAACGACGCGAGAGCTATCTCCATGTGTGTTGAAGGAGGCGTGACGATCGAGACGAGATCGATGGCTTCGTCGCTGACGAGCTCGCGCCAGTCGTCGTACGCCCTGCTGACTTCCAGCTCGGATGCGATCTTCCTCGTCTTCTCCGAAGTCTTGCCCGAAATGCCGACCACGTCGAGTCCCGCGCGTCGAAACGCCGGAACCTGCACGCGAGCTCCCCATCCAGTGCCGATGATGCCGATCTTTGCCATGGGGAGAGTGTAGGTGATTGGATAGTAGACAGTACACAGTAGACAGTAGACAGTAGACAGTAGACAGTAGACAGTAGACAGTAGACAGTAGACAGTAGAGCCGAACGTAAGCACCTTCGTGGGCTCTGACGGAGGGTGCCCTTGCGAAGGGCGGTGGCTACTGTCTCCTGTCTACTGTGTACTGTCTACTTCATGTCTACTTCATGTCTACTTCACCAGTCTTAGAGGAGCACGCCACTTGAACTATCTGATTCTTGGCGCCGGCCGCATGGGCTTCGGCGCCGCATTCGACCTGATTCACAACGCCGGCGCTTCGCGGGTGACGGTTGCCGATGTCGATTTCTCCCGCGCGCAGGATGTGGCGCGCAGGATAGGTACTGAAAGAATCGTTCCTGTTGCACTGGATGTGCTGGCGGACGACAAGGTTCTGGAACTGATGCGGCAGCACGATGCGGTGATCAGTTGCGTCGTCTATCACCACAACGTCCGCCTCGCGAAGCTCGCCATTGCTGCACCCGTTCATTTCTGCGACCTGGGCGGCAACAACGACGTCGTCGAGGCTGAGCTTGCTCTCGATGAGAAGGCGCGCGCCGCGGGAATCAACGTAGTCCCCGATTGCGGACTCGCTCCCGGGATGGTGGCCGTGCTCGCGGCACATGGAATCGAGAGATTCGAGTCGGTCGAGTCGGTTCACATACGAGTTGGAGGACTTCCGCAGACCCCGAAGCCGCCACTGAATTACCAGATCGTTTTCTCGGTCGAAGGTCTGATCAACGAGTACGTCGAGCCCGCGCGGGTTCTGCGCGATGGAAAGATCATTTCCGTGCCGTCAATGGAAGAGCTCGAGACACTCGAGTTTCCCGCGCCGTTCGGTTTGATGGAAGCTTTCCAGACTTCGGGTGGTACATCGACGCTTCCTCACACGTACCTCGGCAGAATTCAGAATCTCGACTACAAGACGATCCGCTATCCGGGGCATTGCGCGCAGTTCGGCACAATGATCAACCTGGGGCTCGCAAGCAGCGAGGCTGTGACGATCGACGGATCTCGAGTGGTGCCGCGCCGGCTGCTGGGCGAGCTGCTGCTCGCGCATCTCCCAGCGGATGAGCCCGATGCGGTTCTGGTCCGGCTCGACTTTCTCGGGAGGATAGGCGGCGAGGACAAACTGCTTCGCTACCAGATCATCGACCTCTCGGATGAAACGAACGGCCTCAGCGCCATGATGCGAACCACCGCGTTCCCGGCCGCGATCGTCGCCCGGATGATGGCGGAGGGCGAGACGTTTGCGAAAGGAGCGCTTCCGCAGGAGCGGTGCATTCCACCTGGACCGTTCGTCGCGGCCTTGCGTGCTCGCAACATCCGGCTCGAGGAGTTCACGGCAGACGGCCGCGACATGAGTGCGCTGCCGTAGCGGGACATTCCGATGTCCCGCGTCCGAGGAGTGACGCGATACGGCATTTGGGGCATTCATTCCGAGCCGTGGCGCCATAACGCGCACGTTGCAACGCACCGGAACGCGGCGGATCGGAATCCGCCGCTACTTTGTCTCCTGCGTGGGGAGGTGAACGGTGAAGCTCGCGCCTGTTCCCGTGCCGTCGCTATCGACACTGACCTGACCTCCGTGAAGGTCGACGATCTGTTTCACGATAGAGAGACCAAGCCCGAGGCCTCCTTTCTTCGTCCCTTCGTCGGCCTGGCGGAAGGGGTCGAAAAGCTGACTGAGCAGACTGTCCGAGATTCCGGGACCTGTATCGGAGACAGTGAGCTCCACGTCATTTTCTACTCGCGTCCGCAGGCTCACCGTCACCTTTCCGCCCTCGGGGGTGAACTTGATGGCGTTGGACAGCAGATTCCAGACGACCTGCTGGATGCGGCCGGGATCCCCGAAGATGGAAATGTCGGGCTCGATCTGTGCGATCAGCCGGATCTTTTTGAGATCAGCCGACGGCATCAGCGACTGCAGCGCTGCGTGAACGACGGCGGAGAGCTCGAAGTGCCGTTTTTCCAGTCGGAGTTTTCCCAGCACGATGCGCGACACGTCGAGAATGTCCTCGATGATTTGCGCCTGCATTCCGGCACTGTTCCTGATCATTTCCAGCGCCAGGCCGAACGTTTTTTCATCGTGTCCACTCTCTTCCAGAATGTCGATCCAACCGATGATCGACGTCATCGGCGTTCGTAGCTCGTGAGACACGATGGCAAGGAATACGTCCTTGGAACGATTTGCGGCCCGTGATTCTTCGAGGAGACGCGCTTTCTCGGCTTCGATTCGCTTTCGTTCGCGAATGTCCCGGGCAAAGCCGGTGAACAGCCGACGCCCTCCGTCGATCGATTCTCCGAATGATATCTCGAGCGGAATTTCCGTGCCGTCGCGGTGAAGGCCGGGTAGCTCGACGCCTGCCCACGGAATATTTCGCTTTCCAGTGGCGGCATAGCGGTGCAGACCGAGGTCGTGAGCGGCTTTGAATCTCGCCGGCATGATGACGTGCAGGCTCCGCCCCGTGAGCTCACCCGCCGGATAGCCGAACAGCTTCTCCGCGGCCGAGTTTGCAAAAAGAATCCTGCTCGTTTCGTCGATGGTGAAGATCGCATCTTGAGCCGTCTCCGCGATGACGCGGTAACGCTCACGTGTTTCCGCAAGCTGCTCGTTGGTGCGCCGCTGCTGCAGATAGCCGGCCACCTGGGCACCGATCACCGTCATGACCTTGACAGCCTCCTCGCGAGGGGGCCAGTCGGTACGGCTGAAGAACTGCAACACGCCCAGTACGCGATCCGAAA
>JBGSYJ010000096.1:0-2890 GCA_041750915.1 Thermoanaerobaculia bacterium
GGCGACGGTACTGAGTCGCCTATCGGCCTCCGTACGAACCTTCGCCCATCCACGAATCACGAATGTACGATCGCCGGAGATCCCTCGCCCCTCCCGCCCGCACAACCAAGCTCGGGATGACAAATTCGTGGGTGTCCAGGCCTCACTTCGCCAGAAAGGCCTCGAGTGTCTCTACGTTGTTGATGCTGATCGTTTCGGCGTTCCTGTCGATTCGTCGAATCAGCCCCGCAAGCACGCTGCCCGGACCAACTTCAACAAATTGTTTCACGCCCAGCTCGATCATCCGCTCGATTGATTCGACCCAGCGAACCGGCGAGACCACCTGCCGCGCGAGCGCGTTTCGAACGGCATGGTCGGTGCCCACCGGCGAAGCATCGACGTTCGTCATCAGGGGAAAGCGCAGGTCGCGAAACGGTGCCGCCTCTAGCAGCGGGCGCAGCCTTTCAGCCGCCGGGGCCATGAGCTCGCAGTGGAACGGAGCGGACACCGGAAGCATCACCGACTTTCTCACCCCCCGTCCTTTCGCAACTTCCAACGCGCGCTCGACCGCGGCGCGGCTGCCAGCGATGACGATCTGTCCCGGTGAATTGATGTTCGCCGGCGACAGCACGTCTCCATTCGCAGCCTCAGCGCAGATCGATTCGACCTCCTCGAGGGAGGGTCCGATCAGCGCCGCCATGGCACCCTCCCCCGCCGGAACGGCATCCTGCATGAACTCGCCACGCGCGCGAACGAGCTTCGCAGCCTCGGTCGCTGTCAAACCGCCCGCACAGACGATCGCGCTGTACTCGCCGAGAGAATGTCCCGCAACGATGTCCGGACGACGGCTTCCACTTGCGGACAGCACGGCATCGATCGCTGCCGAAACCGAGAGAATCGCCGGCTGCGTGTTTGCCGTGAGCTTCAGCTCATCCTCGGGGCCCTCGAAACAGAGTCTCGATATCGAGAAGCCGAGCGCCTCATCGATCTCATCAAACGTCCGTCGAGCCTCGGGATACCGCTCCGCAAGGTCTTTTCCCATCCCTGCGAACTGGCTTCCCTGACCGGGAAAGAGGTAGGCGAGTGTGTGTTGCATGGGTTTGCTCCCTTCGAACAAGTAGACAGTACACAGTAGACAGAAGACAGTAGCCCCCACCCGGCGCTCTCTACGCCTCATGGCCCCGTTGGGAAGCGCCGTCGAGCCGGATGGCGTTGTCCGGGTGCTCAGTAAGCAGCATGTCCCAGGGGTGGGGGGCCTACTGTCTACTGTCTACTGTCTACTGTCTACTGTCTACTCCCCGTCTACTGTCTTCTGTCTACTGTCTACTGACTACTCCCCACCAGCCCCGCCGCCTTCTCCCGCGAATGCAGATCGCCGACCTTCGCCTGAATCTTCGCGTTGATGTCGTTCTCGGCGAAGCCTGCGGCGACTCTGATGGCGTTCTTGATCGCTTTTGACTTCGAGCTTCCGTGGCAGACGATGCAGCCGCCGCGCACACCGAGCAGAGGCGCTCCTCCGTACTCTTCGTAGTCGACGCGCCTGCGGAAATCTTCGAACGCACCCCTCGAAAGGAACGCGCCGAGCTTCCGGACAGGATTGCGCATCAACTCTTCTTTCAACCCCTTCTTGAACGCGTCAGCCAGAGCCTCTGACGCTTTGAGAACGACATTTCCGGTGAAGCCGTCGCAGACGATCACGTCGGCGTTGCCGTTGTAGATGTCGCGTCCTTCGGCGTTCCCGATGAAGTTCAGTCCCGCCCCTTCGAGGACCCGGAACGTCTCTTTCGTGAGCTCGTTTCCCTTGCCTTCCTCCTCGCCAATGGAGAGCAGTCCCACGCGGGGATGTTCCAGGCCGAAGATCAGCTGGGCATAGAAGTGACCCATCACGGCAAACTCGCGGAGGTTGTTGGCCTTCACATCAACGTTCGCTCCCACATCGAGCAGGAGGGTGAATCCTCCCGTGCGGGGAAGAACTGTCGCGAGAGCGGGCCGGTCGACGCCTTCGATCATCCCGAGGACGAGCTTCGCGCTCGTCCAGGCGGCACCGGTATTTCCGGCGGATACGAACGCGGCAGCGCGGCCCACTTTGACGAGATTCGCACAGACACGGATCGAAGAGTCGCGCTTTTTCCGAATTGGGGTCAGCGCACTCTCACCCATTTCGACGACTTCGCGGGCATCGACGATTTCGATGTTGGGGGGAACAGGTCCCGGAGCAGCGGCGAGCTCGCGCCGGATATCCTCCTCGCGACCCACGAGCAGGAGTTTCACCGAGAGCTCGGCAGCTGCGAGCAGGGCACCGAGAACGACCTCGCGGGGCGCAAGATCGCCACCCATCGCGTCGATCGCAATGGCGTGGCCGGGAGAAATGGCTTCACCCTCGATCATCACTCGAGGCAGGCGACCGTGATTCCTACAGCGTGTCCTTCACTTCGATGACGTCCCGGCCCTTGTACTGGCCGCACTTGAGGCAGACGCGATGTGGAAGCTTTGCCTCGTGGCAATTCGGGCACGTCGAGAGCGACTTCGGCTTGAGGAAGTCATGGGCACGGCGGCTATGGGTTCGCGCTTTCGAGTGTCTGCGCTTTGGATTCGGCATGGCTGAAAAACTCCTTCGATATCAGGACTGCTTCTTCTTGACGAGCTGCTCGCGAAAATCGCGCAGTGCCGCCCAACGGTCATCCGGTTCCTCGCCGGCACAGGCGCACTCGCCTTTGTTCAGGTTCGCACCGCAATGTGCACAGAGCCCGACACACGACTCCTCACACAACGGCTTCATCGGTACCGACAGATGGATCTGCTCGATGGCCAGATCCCGAAGCGCTACCATCCGATCGGAGTAGTACTCGACATCGAGGTCTTCTCCGG
This sequence comes from Thermoanaerobaculia bacterium, assembly GCA_041750915.1. GTDB lineage: Bacteria > Acidobacteriota > Thermoanaerobaculia > Gp7-AA8 > Gp7-AA8 > JBGSYJ01. The sequence continues at coordinate 2,848 of JBGSYJ010000096.1, forward strand.
TGATCTCCACTTCCAGCTCTTCCGTCGGACCGGCCGGACGAGG
>JBGSYJ010000097.1:0-37954 GCA_041750915.1 Thermoanaerobaculia bacterium
AGCCGTTGATCTCGGCGCAGTCTGCACTTGTCATCCCGAGCGGGGGCGTGCGGGCGGGTGGGGCGAGGGATCTCCGGCGATGGTACATTCGTGTTTATTGATGGAGGGTGGCGGCGGACACCGATAGGCAACTCTGTACCATCGCCGGAGATCCCTCGCCCCTCCCTCCCGCGCACCCAAGCTCGGGATGACAATTGGCTCAGTGCGGTCTCGTTCAGGGAAAACCGCGCCTGCGGCTCGGCTGCGAGAAGGGCGGTGGTGTGATCGCGGGTGGCGCTGCCTTGACTTCCACACGCGCGAAGCCGGTCTCTTTCGAAAGTTCGTCCATGACGCCGACGGAGATCCTGTCGCCGGTACCGCGGATATTCACAGCGATCTCATAGGTGAAGTGCGATGCCTGCGCCTTTGCGAACCGAGCGGCGGGGATCGAGAAGGACTGCGTCTTGCGGATCACGTCGCTGTAGTCACCGCTCTGATCGGCGGCGACGATGAAAACGGAGAAACGGCCGACGTGCGCGTCCCCCTGAGGGAAAGCCGTGAGTCTCGAGATTGGAATGCGAATCTTGAGCGGAATGGATTTCTTTCCCATCCTCAATTCGTTGACTCCCTCCTTTTCGACCGAGATTTCGAGGTCGTTCCGATCGGAAAGATTGAAGAGATTCGCGAGAGAGAAGTCCTCCATCTGTGACTCCCACGACTTCTCTTCCACCGATTTCCGAACACGAACCCTCAGCCCGGATCTGGTCGTCCGAACGTTGATGCCACGAGTGCGATCTTTCCCATTCGAAGCTTCGACGCGATAGCCGAGGGAGTAATACGACTCGAGATCCTCGACGATTTGAGGCAGTATCTTTTCCACCTCGATTGGACCGGCGGCGAGCAGACCTCCTGTTTGGTTGGCAATCGTCGATAGAGCGCTCAACTCGTTGTCGAGGAGCATGAACTTCCGCGATTGCGAGCTGCCGCCCCCGGCTTCTTCCCTCGCGTCAGGCTTGAACATGCCATTCGGATGCAGCGGGTAGATCGTGACACCGTGCGAGTTGGCCGTCCGGATCAACCTTGCCACGATCGAGGATGTATTGAACTCCATCGCGCCGGTTGGAGGTCCGTCTGTAGAGCCACTGCCCGGAAGGAAGTACTCCATGCCGGCGACGCGCGCGAAACTTTCGCTGGCCAGAAGCATGATCTTGCGTCCCTCGAGCCCCCCCACGCTCGCGATCAGGGAGTTAATGGCAGCGACGCGGTTTCTCATTTTGGCTCGCGCGACCTGTGCTTCCTGGCGCCTCGAGGTATCCATATGACCCTGAACGTCGGCTTCCGATGCCTCCGGGTTCATCCGAAAGAACTGCTCGGCCTGCTCGAGATCTTTCAGCTCATCACGCCCGCGCCGCTCGGCCCCGCGGACCGATGCGACCTTGTCGATCTCCCTCTCGATTGCCTTCAGATCGCTCGTGAAGTGCAGCGCGACCTTCATGCTGTGATCGTATGTGGCAACCATCACTTCGTCGCCGGGCCGCATCGACTCGCGAACGAAGGCTTTGATCGACTCGAACCACGCGTCACGATGCTGACGTGATTGTGCGAAGCGGTCGATGCAGATGATGATCTTCCGGGGATTGGCAGGGGCCAGCTGCGATTCGAGGACGGCTGCCTTCGCAGGATCACTCTCGACCGCCATTGCGGCCAGCGTCGCTGCGCGACCACGGTATTCGCTGAAGTTCGTAATCGGCTGGCGCTCGCCATCCTGGAGCAGCTCGAAGTCCGCCGCGGTGAGTCCCTGCACCCGATTGCCATCACGGTCGGTGACGATGACGTCGACGTTCATGATCCGCACTTCAATCGATTCAGCGAGGATCGGCTCCGGCTCCTGTGCGAAGGCACGGCCGCAGGGGAAGAAGGAAAGGAGGGAGACAGTGCACGCGACGCGGAGAAGAAACCGAAGGGACATGGGATAAGGATAGCCTGCCGTGGCGTGGTTGGCGGTACAAAAAGCGAGGCGGCCCGGTTCTCTCGTAGGGGCCCCGGCTCCTACGCCCGGTCGTAGACGAGAAAGCTCACCGGATACTCATTTGCGTCGTCAGCCACATGGTCTTCCCGCGAAACGAGCGACCATTCGGAAGGATCGATTTCGGGAAAGAACGTGTCCCCCTCGACATGTGCGTCAACCAGAGTCAAATGGAGCCTGTCAGCAACGGGCAATGTGAGACGAAAGACCTCGGAGCCTCCCAGGATGAACACCTCGTCTCCTCCCGCCTCGGCGAGCGCCTCTTCAATCGAGCGCGCCAGGGTCACTCCTGCTGGCGCAGCATCCCAGTTTCTGCTGACGCCGATAAACTTCCGGCCCGGCAGCGGCTTCCCGATCGACTCGTATGTCTTGCGCCCCATGATCACGGAGTGGCCCATTGTGAGCCGCTTGAAGCGCCTGAGATCGGCAGAGAGCCGCCATGGAAGCGCGTTGTCACGGCCGATCACTCCGTTTCGCGCGACAGCTACGATCAGACTGATCTTCATACCGCGATCGGCGCCTTGATCGAGGGATGCGGATCATAATCCTCGACGACGAAGTCCTCGAATCGAAATCCGAAGATGTCGCTCACATCGGGATTGATGCGCATCCGCGGCAGCGTTTTCGGCTCGCGCGTGAGCTGAAGGGCCGCCTGCTCCATGTGATTGCTGTAGAGGTGCGCATCGCCGAGAGTAAGGATGAACTCTCCGGGGACGAGTTTCGTGATCTGCGCGACCATCATCAGAAGCAGGGCGTACGACGCAATGTTGAAAGGTACGCCGAGGAAGACATCGGCGCTGCGCTGGTAAAGCTGGCACGAGAGCCGTCCATTCGCGACCCAGAACTGGAAGAGGGCATGGCAAGGCGGGAGTTTCATGCGAGGAATCTCCGAAACGTTCCATGCGCTCACGATCAACCGCCTCGAATCGGGATTCCGTCTGATCTCGTCAATCACCTGCGATATCTGGTCGATACTCGAACCATCGGGCGCCGGCCACGACCGCCATTGATGTCCGTAAACCGGGCCGAGCTCGCCGTTCTCGTCGGCCCATTCGTCCCAGATCGTGACGCCGTTCCGGCGAAGGTAGTCGACATTCGTGCTCCCCGAGAGAAACCACAGCAGCTCATGAATGATCGATCGAACGTGCAGCTTCTTGGTTGTCAGGAGGGGGAACCCATCGTCCAGATCGAACCGCATCTGGTAGCCGAACGTGCTGAGCGTTCCCGTTCCGGTCCGATCTGATTTCGGGACTCCGGTATCGATGATGTGACGGAGCAGATCGAGGTAGGCGCGCATAGTCTGATAATGCCACAACACGGGGCGGCAACCGAGGCCCTCGAACGCAGGTACGCGAGGTGTCATCCTGAGCGCAAGCGAAGGATCCCCGCACCACTGGCTGTAGAGCAAGGCTTCGGGGGATCCTTCGCTAGCGCTCAGGATGACACTTGCTCCTGTGCAGTCCTCGAGTTGACGCCAATGGGACTTGCGTCGACTGCTCGAATCACCGACACTCTCCCGACTCATGCATTTTCGCGACGGCATCCTTCACATCGGTGACATCCCTTCCACCGAGCTCGTAGCTGCACACGGATCGCCCCTCTATGTCTACGATGCGGACATTCTGCGTCGCCAGTCCCTGCGCGTACTCGCCGCACTCGAACCGCTCCCTTTCAAACCGTTTTATGCAATCAAGGCGAACGACAACCTGGCCATTCTCCGCATGTTCAGGCAGGCAGGCTTCGGATGCGACGCGGTCTCGCCGGGCGAGGTGTTTCTCGCGAAGACGGCCGGATTCGATGGTTCCGAGATCTGGTTCACATGCTCGAACGTCTCTGACGACGATCTACTGGCTCTCGCGGATCCCACCATCGTCATCAACGTCAATTCGATGTCGGAGATCGACCGCTGCATCCGGCTCCGGCTGCTCAACAGAATCGCGATCCGCGTGAATCCGGACGTCGGCGCTGGTCACCACCGCGATGTGGTCACTGCAGGACTCGGCGTGAAGTTTGGTGTCGACCTGGCCGAGCTCGACGATGCCCGCGGCACTGCTGAAGCCGGCGGCCTAACCATCGTGGGCCTCCATGCACACATCGGTTCGGGTGTTACGACTACCGAGCCGCTTCTCGAATCAGCGCACATGCTCGTAGAGCTCTCAAAAGATTTCCCCTACCTCAGATGGCTCAATTTCGGGGGTGGGATCGCGGTGCCATACAAGCCCGGAGAGGATGACTTCCCGATCGAAGAGTATGGGCGCGGGCTGTCGAAGATTGCGGGCGAGACGCTTCGCTCCCGCGGCATCCGGGCGATCCTCGAACCGGGGCGCTATCTGTCGGCGCAGTCGGGAGTCCTGCTGGCCCGCGTCACATCGAAGCGGATCAGTGCGGGTCATGAGTGGATCGGGTGCGATACCGGAATGAACCACCTCGCGCGCCCCTCCCGCTACGGGAGCTATCACCACATCCTGAACGCATCGAACGGGTCCGATTCCGATCTGAGGGAGAACGCCGTCGTTCCGCGTCCCGACGGTCACGAGGCCATCGTCGCGGGCAACATCTGCGAATCAGGAGACGTCTTCACCAAAGGCGACCTCGGGCCGGAGCTCCGATCGATGCCTGCAGTGAAAGAAGGCGATCTGCTGGCATTCTGCGATGCGGGAGCGTATGGATTTTCGATGGCGTCTCATTACAACGCGCGGCTGCTTCCAGCGGAGGTACTCGTCGATGGCGCAGAGGCCACGGTGATCAGAAAGCGACAGCACTACCCCGATCTTGTGCGGGGGCAGGAAGTGTGAGCGTCACATGCGCGGCTTCCGCGGGGTCAGCGCGGGCTATCGAACTTTCCATGGACCAACAATCGAGATTCCAGACTATGCAGACTCGTCTTTCTATCCTCGTTCTCACGTTTTCGATTCTCTTCACGACGGGATGTGCCTCCGCTCCGCCCGCCGCTGTCCCTGTCACGACCGGCTACGACCTGATGGTCGTGAATGCGCGAATCATCGACGGAACCGGCGCGCCATGGTTTCGTGGGGATGTCGGAGTGCGCGGCGATACGATTGCGGCCGTTGGCGACTTATCGGATGCGACCGCGACGACAGTCATCGACGCCCGCGGCCAGGTGCTCTCTCCCGGCTTTATCGACCTGCTCGGGTGGGACCACGGCTCGGTTCTCGTCGATCCGAAACTAGAAGGCAAGATCCGTCAGGGTGTGACCACCGAGGCGACGGGAGAGGGACATTCTCCCGGCCCGTACACGGAAGTTATGATTCGCGAGAGGAACGCCGCGGATCCCACCGGCAGGCAGACCACATGGAGAACGCTCGGCGACTTCATGCGGGTCGTCGAGAAAGGTGGCACCTCGCTCAACTTCGCATTTTTTGTCGGCGCCTCGAACCCTCGATCGATGGTCATCGGGCAGATCGACCGGCAGCCGACCGAGGATGAGATGCAGCAGATGGAGGCGATCGTCGACGAAGCGATGCGCGAGGGAGCAATCGGCCTTTCCACTTCGCTGATCTACGTTCCTGCGCTCTACTCGACAACGGAGGAGATCGTCCGGCTCGCAAGAGTGGCAGCCAGGTACGAAGGCGTCTATTTCAGCCATATCCGTGACGAGGGCGATGTCATTGAAGCTGCTCTGGAAGAAGCCTTCCGGATCGGCGAAGAAGCGAGTATTCCGGTGAACATCTGGCATCTGAAGGTCTCGAAGCCGGCAAACTGGGGAAAGATGAAGTCTGTGGTCGAACGGATCGAAGCGGCGCGGAAACGGGGGATCGACGTTGCCGCAAACGTCTATCCGTACATCGCTTCGTCGACTGGCCTGACGACCCGCGTTCCGAATTGGGCTCTCGAGGGCGGGTATGGCGCGTTCCGCGAGCGGCTGCGCGATCCGGAGCAGCGGGCACGTATCGGTGCCGAGATGCGCACGATCATGGATACACTCGGAGGGCCATCGCGCGTTCTCGTTTCGCGTATTCCGAATCCCGAGCTTTCCCGCTACGAACGGAAGAGAGTCGACGAGATCGCTTCGATGATGAACGTGCAGCCGGTCGAGGCGATGCTGCAGTTGTTCGAAGCGAGCCGATACTCTCCCAGCGGAATCTTCTTCTCGATGAATGAAGACGATCTGCAACTCGCCCTGCGGCAGACCTGGGTATCCGCAGGATCGGATGCCGGTGCCGTCGTCGGGGACGGCGTCAAAGCAGGTGCGCATCCGCGGGCGTACGGCACGTTCCCCAGAATCGTCGGGCACTACGTCCGCGACCATCAACTGTTCACCCTCGAGGAAGCTGTTCGCAAGCTCACATCGCAGGCGGCTGCACGGATTCAGCTGCAGGACCGTGGCATCATCCGCATCGGTATGAAAGCGGACATGATCGTGTTCGATCCGGCGACTATTCGTGATGTGTCCACTTATGAAGATCCACATCACTTTTCGGAGGGGATCTCAGACGTGATCGTCAACGGGGTTCCGGTTCTTCACGGCGGAACGATGACCACAGCGCTTCCTGGCCGGGTTCTGCGCGGTCGCGGTTGGGACGGTACACTTCGCAACACGGCAGTCAACTGAGAACGAAAGCGACAGGCGCCGGAGATCCGGCTCCCGATAAGGAGTGTGAGAATTGAGCTCTACCGAGAACTCTCCCGATCGTCTGATTCGCGCAGTTGGGTTCTGGGGCCTGGTTGCCCTCTGCATCAACGGAGTGGTCGGGAGTGGCGTCTATCTGCTTCCTTCCGAGTCCTACAAGTTTCTCGGTCCCTTTTCGCTCTGGGCACCGCTGCTCTTTGCGATTCCCGTGTTCATTCTAGTGCTCTGTTTCGCAGAGGCGTCGAGTCACTTCAGCGAGCCAGGCGGCGCCTATCTCTACGCGCGGACTGCCTTCGGCGATTTCATCGGCTTCGAGACCGGCTGGATGAACACGCTCGCGCGGGTGACGTCGCTCGCTTCGCTCTCGAACGGATTCGTCGTCTCACTCGCCCGGCTGTTTCCGGAGGCCGGGAGCGGACTTCCACGCGCTCTGCTGATCACGGGTGCCCTCGTGCTGTTCGCGACGATCCATATACTCGGCATCAAGTTCGGCGCCCGGACGATCTACTTCTTCACGGTCGGCAAGCTCGTTCCTCTCCTCATATTCATCGCCGTTGCGCTGATCGCGTTCCGGACGAATCCGATCCCGATGTCGCTAACCCTGCCCGGAGCGGAAGCGAACTGGCGTGAAGCCGCCTTCCTCCTGCTGTTTGCCTATGCGGGATTCGAGAATATGGGCATTCCCGCGGGTGAGTACCGCAACCCGCGGAAGGATCTCCCGCTCGCGCTGCTGACGGGCATTCTTGCGATCGCTGCGATCTACTCCCTCTCGCAGCTCGCAGCGATGTCAGCGCTTCCCGACCTCTCACAGACCGACACACCGATCGCCGACGCCGCAGCGATGATCATGGGCCCTTTCGGCGCCACGCTCATCACAGTCGGCGCCATCATTTCGATCCTCGGGACGAACCTCGGCACCATGCTCGAAGGCTCGCGGATGATGTACACGATGGGACTGAATCATCCGCCGTACACCTTTCTCTCGAAGATTCACGATCGCTTCCGCACTCCTTATGTCTCCATCGCTCTGCTCGCGGCGATCGCGATTCCGATCGCTATCCAGGGATCCTTCGTCAAGCTGGCCCTGCTGTCGGCGACCGCGCGTCTGACCACGTACCTCTTCACCTGCGCGTCAATTCCGCGGCTGCGGAAAATCTCGGGTTCGCAGGGCTTCCGCGCTCCCGGGGGCCTGCTCGTTCCGATTCTCGGAGTGCTGATCTCACTGACGCTGTTCAGCATCATGACCAGAGAAAGGCTGATCGCAGCGACGATCGCGCTCGTTGTCGGCGCGATCCTCTTCGCGATCGCTCGTGCGTCCAGCAAGCCGCCGCGGAAACCGGTCGCAGAGTGAACGCTACGTGAATAGCCAGTAGCAGACCGCAACGGAAGCGATGACAGCGACGAGATCGGCAATCAGCGCGGCTGGAACGGCGTGGCGCGTCTTCTTCACGCCGATGGCGCCGAAATAGACTGCAAGTACGTAGAACGTCGTCTCCGAGCTTCCGTACATCGTTGCCGATATGCGTCCCAGCAGCGAGTCGGGACCGTGCGTCGTCACCATGTCGGTCATCAGAGCCAGCGAGCCGCTTCCTGTCAATGACCGGAACACAGCGAGCGGAAACGCTTCCGGCGGGAACCCGACGGCGGTGAGAATCGGACGAAGGCTCTCCGTCAGCAGGTCCATCGCCCCGGAGGCACGGAACATCCCGATCGCCACGAGAATCGCCACGAGGAACGGAATGATCCGGACTGCAACGTCGAATCCTTCCTTCGCGCCATCGACGAAGGTCTCGTAGACCTTGACGCCGCGCAGAAGTCCGTAAAGTGGAATCCCCACGAGCATGACCGGGATTGCCCAGAGTGAAATCAGATCGACGAGCTCACGCATCGCGGTCTGCCTCCTCATTGATCACGATTTCAGTGCTGTCGTTTGCCTCCAGCGCTGACCGGTATGGGAAGAATGGTTGAAGCAGCTTCGTCGCTACGACGGCTGCGATCGATCCGACAGTGGTCGCCAGCAGTGTCGACCCGATGATGACGCTCGGCTCTCTCGACCCGGCCGCTGCCATGACTGCGATGGTCGTGGCCGGGATGAGCTGAATCGCCGCGGTGTTGATCGCCATGAACATGACCATCGCGTTCGAGGCTGTCTCTTTCTCCGTATTGATGGTCTGCAACTCTTCCATCGCCTTGATTCCGAGCGGCGTCGCCGCGTTGGAAAGGCCCAGCATGTTCGCCGAGATGTTCATGATCATGGCGCCCATCGCTGGATGGTCTTTCGGAACGTCGGGAAAGATCAGCCGCGTGATGGGAGCGATGGCCCGGGCGAGCAGGGCGATCAGCCCAGCCTTCTCAGCGATCTTCATGATGCCGAGCCAGAGGGCCATGATGCCGACGAGCCCAATGGAGATCTCAACGGCTGTTTTCGCCGAGTTGATTGCGCCGTCGGTGACTTCAGCTGCCGTGCCTTTGAATGCCGCGACCACGAGCGCAGCGGCCATCAGGGCGAACCAGATGTAGTTCAGCATGTTTTCTCCTGCGAGTCACTCGCTGCCGCGGAGTGGCCAGTCCAGCTCGCCGAGAAACCGTTCGTCCTCTCGCCACGACTCATGCACGGCAATATGGATATCGAGAAAGACACGGGTTCCAAGGATCGCTTCAATCTCCTGCCGGGCCTCGGTTCCGATCCGTTTGACCATCTCGCCGCCCTTGCCGATCACGATCGGCTTCTGCGACTCGCGCTCGACGAAGATCGACGCATAGATCTTGATCAGGTCCTTGTCTTCGTCCTCTTCCCAGCGGTCAATCGCAACTGCCGTTGTGTAAGGCAGCTCCTGAGACGTGTGATGGAGAAGTTTCTCGCGGATCAGTTCCGCAGCGAAGAATCGCTCCGGCTGGGTCGTGTAGTCATCCTGCGGATAGCGAGCCTCTCCCTCCGGGAGCTTACTGAAGAGCAGGCTCCTGAGGATGTCGACTCCATCTCCGGTTGCCGCTGAAATCGGCACGATCTCCTGGAAGAGGTTCATCTCGCCATACTTCTGAAGAATCGGAAGTAGCTTCTCCTTCTTCAGCAGATCGATTTTGTTGAGAACGGCCACGCGCGGCGCACCCTGGCCCTCGGTGTCCCGCAGCATCTGGACGACGAATTCATCACCGTGTCCGAACTCCTGAGACACATCGATGACTGCACACACAACGTCGGACTCGGTGATTGCGGATCTGACGTGCTCCATCATCCGCATATTCATCCTGTGCAGCGGCTTGTGAATCCCCGGTGTATCGAGAAAGGCGACCTGACCACGAGTCTCATTCAGAATCCCGACGATTCGATTGCGCGTGGTCTGCGGCTTGTTTGAAACGATGGAAACCTTCTGCTCGAGCAGATGATTGAGCAGTGTCGACTTGCCTGCATTCGGCCTGCCGACGAGCGCTACGACTCCAAACTTCGTCTTGCCGCTCGCAGCCGCGGAAACTTCCTCATCGTAGTCGTTACTCACTGCGCCGGCTCCTCTTCTGATCAGTTTCGGCCTCGAACTCCGGGTCGCGACTGACGAGAACACTGAAAATTCGCTTGCGATCTGCCTGCTTGACCTCGAAAAGCAGCCCGTCTTTCGCGAGGCTCTCGCCGATTTTCGGCACCCTTCCAAGGTTTGTAAATATCAGTCCTGCAACCGTCTCGTAGTCGTCTCCTGTGGCGTCGACGTCGAACAGATCGTCGAGCCGCTCCACCCGCACCACCCCGCTCACCAGATAGACGTCCTGGCTGAGAGTCGTGATCGATTCCTCATCGTCCTCATGCTCGTCGGCGATCTCGCCCACAATCTCCTCGATCACGTCTTCGATCGTGACCAACCCGGCGGTTCCTCCGTACTCGTCCATCACGACCGCGATCTGTAGATGCTCTTTCTGAAACTCTCCGAGCAATTCGGAGACCTTCTTGGATTCCGCGATGAAGTAGGCGGGACGGGCGAGCTCGGAAACCTGCCTGGGTTCCTGCCTGACGAGAACGTCGAAGACGTCCTTGACGTGGACGATTCCGATGATCCTGTCGAGACTCTGTTCGTAGACGGGGATCCGGGAGTACTTCGATTCATTGAACAGGAGTGCAAGCTCGTCGAGCGAACGCGAGACGTCGAACCCGAGGATGTCGATTCGAGGGGTCATCAATTCGAAGGCGACCTTGTCTCCAAAGTCGACGATCGACTGGAGCAGCTTCCCTTCGCCTTTCTCCAGAATGCCTTCTTCCTCGCCCACGTCGATGTACGCCTGGATCTGCTCCTCACTCACCTCTTCCTCATCGGGCTCGCCACTTCTGCCCTCGATCGCGCGGTGGATCAGCATCCTCAGGGGGAAGGCGATCGGCCAGAGGAAGAGGTAGATGGCTGAGGATGCGTTGAACAGCGGTTTGAAAAGCCGCTCGGCAAGATCGTCAGAGAGAATCGAGAAGACCATCTTCCACGACACGATCGCGACGGTCCAGAGGAGGAAGGAGGTCCATACCGCCGCGAAAGGACCGTAATGCCAGAAAGCCGTGATCGTCGAGCCGAGACCGGCCGCGAGAAGCACCTGGAGCAGCGCGCCGGTGATCGGGTTCGCGTCCTGCAGGTTCAGACGGTACCAGGAGGGACGTTCGTTCCCCGCTGTGTTGGTGACGCGTCGAAGAAATACGGGGCTGAGCCTCCACAACAGGTACCGAGTAGCGTCCAGAATGAAGAACAGGACGCAGCAGAGCACCGCTGCGAGGGCAGACAACGAAGTGGAGAGACTACTTCCCATGTCGTGAAGACGGCGCGGGGTTTTCCACGGGATTCGTCTGGTAGTCCGGACTGCGTTCTGTAATCGAGGTCATCGAATATGCGAAAACGGCCCTAATGGTATCAGTTTGACCACGGGCGGGTTCACGAGAAGAAAAGTGCGACAACTGCCGCAAAGAGCGACACTTTGAAAACCGTCTCCGCCATCCGGTGAAGCCGGTTGAATCGTTCCGGATTGCCGGCTCCGCTCCTCGCCTGAGCCATGGCTCTCTCGAGAAAGAGGATCTCCCAGGCCACCCCCGCAGCCATCACGGCGATTGCGCCCCAGCGTATCAGAATCCATATCCCTCTGTTTCCGGCCGTCGCATCCCCCTCCCAGAGCACAAACCGTACCCCCGCTGCCGCAATGATGACCAGAATCGCAATCGCCCGCAGGCGGGTGTACTTCCGGAGGACCTGTCCGAACATCTCGCCGGCCGAGGCTCGGGAGTCCATTCCGCGGAAGAGCGTCGGAGCGACGATCGCTCCCAGAACGATTCCGCCTCCAATCCAGAGGGCGAGGCCGAGACTCCAGGCGAGCGAAACTCCCATGTATCCCCAATTCGGCATTGGGCGTATTGTAATACCTGCAGCGATCACACTGTTCCGGCTGACAACACGATGCTCATCCCGTCACTGATCCTCTCGATTGCGGTCGGGGCGCCATGCTCTCAGACGCTGACGCTGCGTACCGGCCACCACATCGCCGTCTGCGGACCGGTGAAGACCTCGGGAGCCCAGACGATCTTCAAAGGCGCTGACGGGAAGCTCTACTCCCTTCCGTCCGACGAGATCGTGGCACTGCGTGACAGCGTTCTCGATGTCGACGCACCGGACGATGCGTCCGCAACCGCCGGATCGAACCGGCCTCTCAGCGTCTCCGAAGCGGAAAAGGCCCGGCTGCTTGCACGGCTGGCCCTCAGCCGCGGCGTCCGGAGTGCCGCTCCGCCCCCGGTTCCCGAAGTTCCCGCCGTTTCAGATCGCGAGCTCGAGGTGTCCGGAGCCAGCGACGAGCGTTACTGGAGAGAGCGATCCCGAGCCGTTGATGAGCGGGTCCGCCAGGCGCGCGAAGAGCTCGACCTTCTCCTTCGCCGCGAACAGAAGCTTCAGGATGAACTGCTGGGTCTTCGCGCTCTGGGATACAAGGATCGTCAGTTCAGCTATCAGATCCTTCAGCTGCAGTACACGCGCGACTCGATGGACCGGGCCCGTCTGGAGATCGTCCGGGCCGAGCGAGAACAGTTTCAGTTTCGTGAAGATGCGCGCAAGGAAGGGATTCTTCCGGGATGGCTCAGGTAGCCTTACACTCGGAACCCCGGAAGTGTCATCCCGATCTGAGATTCACTGGTTTTAAAGAAATGAACACCGTGTAATTTTGTAGGGGCGGCCTGCAGGCCGCCCGACACTCTGGGTCGTCCTATCGGGGTGCGGGGTGTCGGGCGGCCTGCGGGCCGCCCCGACAAGGCACACAAAGGCACGGGGCGAAGGTGTTCACTGGCAGCACCGGAACTATTGCCAGCCTCCGAGCCGGATCACCTTCTGAATCCTCTTGAGGATCCGTTCTTTCTTCAAACCCCTCAGATAGTCGATGAAGAGCGTCCCGTTGAGGTGATCGATCTCGTGACACACGGCGCGCGCCATCAGCCCTTCGGCTTCCATCTCCTGCTCATTTCCTTCGCGGTCGAGGTACTTCACACGCAGCCACTCCGGCCGGGTCACGATCTCGACAAAGTCCGGAATCGACAGGCAGCCTTCTTCCTCGGTGATCTCGCCTTCGGTTTCGACGATGTCAGGATTGATGAACACGTGCAGCTGCGAAGGGTCTTCTCCGACACTCAGATCGATGAGCATCAGCCTGCTGGACACACCAACCTGGTTCGCTGCGAGACCGACGCCGGGAGCGGCATACATCGTGTCGACCATATCGTCGATGAGCACCTGAAGTTCAGGCGTGATCTCCGCGACCTCGGAAGTGCGCTCCCGGAGCACCGGGTCGCCATATTTGCAGATGGGAAGGACGGCCATGCAGACTCCTGTCGATCTCAGTATCGAAGCCGCTTGATCTCTGCTTTCGCAGCGTTCGCGGCCGTCGAATAGGGGTATCTGTTGATGAGGCCTTCAAGCGTTCGCTGGGCGAGGGCGAGGTCGCCGAGCTTCGCCTGGGCCATACCCAGCTGGAGAATCGCGTCAGGGGCCTTGTTCTGATTCGAGTAGTCGGTCTCGATCCGCCGGTACTGTTCGATGGCCTCACGGTATCTGCCGGAAACGAAGTACGTCTCTCCGATCCAGAAGAGAGCATTGTCCGCGAGGTCTCCGTTTGGATCGGCATCGAAGACCTGCTGAAACATGGCGCGCGAGTCGTTGATCTGCCCTTTGCCGAAGAGCACCAGAGCTTCACGGTATCGATCGGTAGCCGAGGCGGCGGATATCGTGGGAGATGGCCTCGTTGCGGGGGCTGCGGTCGCAGGAGTTCGCGTCGGGGCCGGCTGACGAACCGGAGGCCTTGCCTGAGGCTCTACCGGTCTTGCCGCAGCCTGTTGGACCAGGCCCTCGCCGGTCTCCATCTTCTTGATCCGGGCGTTGAGCACTTCGACCTGATCGATCAGTTCGGAGACGAGTATCTGAAGCTCCGAGACGCGTGGATCCGTCGGAGGCGTCGTGACGACCCTTGTAACGACCGGCTCCTCGATCGAATCGGCCGCCGTGCCGCAGCCCATCGCGGCCAGTACCAGAAGGGCCAGAGCAACAGTCCTCATGCCTGCAGATCCTGCAATCTTTCCTTCGCCTCTCCGGCGAGCTCACTTTCCGGAAATTCGGCTACGACTCGTTCGAAGTATAGCCGGGCCTCACCCGTCCTGCCCATCGATTCGAGGGCTCTGCCGAGATCGAAGAACGTCGCATCACGCTCGGCGTATCCGGGGTACGTTTCAACGATCCCGTTCAGTCGGGTGATTGCGGCCTCGAAATTGCGCCGCTGCATGTAAAACCTCGCGACGATATGCTCGTGCTTCGCGAGCCGGTCGAGAGCGAGCTGAAGCCGTTCCTCAGCCTCCGGCCGGTGTTTGCTGTTCGGATAGGCGGCGAGCATGTCGCGGAACCTCTCGACCGCTTCGCGCGTTTTGGTCTGGTCGCGGTCCGGACGCTCCATCTGCTCGAAGGAAACGTTTGCGATCTGCAGCATCGCATAATCGGCGAGCTCGCTACCGGGATAGCGGTTGATGAAATCGCGGTACTTGTACTGCGCCTCGACGAGATTCAGCATCCCCTTCTGGCCGAAGTAGGTGTCGGCAACGCGCAGGAGGCTTCGCCGGCCCAGCGGGTCGTTCGGGTAGTTCTCGTACACGTGTGTATAGAACTTCCGGGAGCGCTGAAACTTCTTCGTCTCGTAGAGGGTCTCTCCGCGCTGAAACGCCTCTTCCTTGGTGAGGTTCACCAGTTCGGGATCGACTACAGGCACAAAATCACCGCGGCTGCCGCGGCAACCCGCCAGGGCAAGCAGCGCCCCCAGAACCACCATCGCAATCAGGTAACGTCTCAACATTCCTCCATTCACGCCACAGTCGACGTCGCCGCCAATCGCAGCGTTCGTATCGCTTCAACCCGATCCTGCTGGCCGAAAATTGCCGACCCCGCGACCAGGATCGTAGCCCCGGCCAGGACCACGTCTCTCACGGTTGCCGGATCAATGCCTCCATCGACCTCGATCGGCGTCCGAAGCCCCCGGTTCTCGAGCATGCCGGCGATCCGCCGGATCTTCTCCACGGCGGGACGAATGAACTTCTGCCCCCCGAATCCCGGATTGACCGACATGACAAGGATGAAGTCGCAGAAGTCGAGCGCGTCGGCAAGGAGATCAGCGGAAGTCCCTGGATTGATGGCCACTCCAGCGAGAGCACCGCCCGAACGAATCAGGCTCAGGGCCCTCTCGAGATGGGGTTCCGTCTCGATGTGAATCGAGATCATGTCCGCACCAGCCTCCACAAACCGCTCGATGTATCGCTGCGGCTCGGAGACCATGAGGTGACAATCCAGCTTGAGGGAGGTGGCTTTGCGCGCGGCCGCCACCAATGCCGGGCCAAATGTGATGTTCGGGACGAAATGCCCGTCCATCACGTCCAGATGAACGAGATCGGCGCCCCCCTGCTCGATGTCTCGAAGCTCATCGCGGAGGCTGGCGAAATCGGCGGATAGGAGCGAGGGAGCAATACGGACGCCGCTCATTGGCTGAATACCCCTTCTTCCTGCTGGCGAGTGACCACCAGCGTGATTGCGTCTCCCGCTCTCACGGGCGAGCCCGGCAGCGGGAACTGCCGGATGATCGTACCGTCCTGGATACCTGGATAGGTTTCGTACCGGATGTTCGTCACGCTAAGGTTTCGCGCTTCGAACGTCGAGGTCACCCGCGAGATCGTCCGGTTGATCACATCGGGCATCACATACGAGGGAGGTGGCACCGCGAAACCGACGAGCAGCGACACGGGAGTCTGTCCCTCGACCACGGTTCCCGCCGGAGGATCCGCCGCCATGATGCCCGGCGTTCTACTGGGTATGTACGACAACGTTCCCATCTGGAGGTTCCTCTGACTGAATCGCAGAAGTGCTGTCCGAGCGGACTGGCCCGTGAGATCAGGAACTCTGAGTACGAGCGGACCGAGGCTCTGGCCGACGATGAGTCGGGTGCCCCTCTTGACGTAGCTGCCCGGATCACGGTTCTGCCAGACGACGGCTCCAAAGGGAACCTCGTCTGCGTTTCGATCCATTTCGTTATCGACCTCGAGGATCAATCCTGCGTCGGAAGATTCCGCCCGGGCATCCGCAAGCGTCAGCCCGATCAGCTCAGGGGCGGGAATCGAGCGGCCGCGAACGAAGAGCCGGAACGAGAAGAACGAACTGATCCCGAACAGGACCACGAACAAGATCGCGAACAGGGTAGTGCTCAGGCAACTTCGTGCTCTCATCGAGGCTGTCGTTCCCGCTCTCGCTCGGCGTCATATTCCGACTGGTCGAAGCGTCTTTCGTCTTTGCGAGGGAGGTAAAGCGGTATGAGCGCTTCCTTCCATACATCTTCAACCCGCTGAGCAAAGACGAAGTTCAGGCCCTGCTGGATCTCCGGCGGCACGTCGATCAAGTCTTTCCGATTCCCTTCCGGCAGGACGACCGTTGCAATGTTGGCCCGTTGCGCCGCCATGACCTTTTCCTTGATACCGCCGACCGACAGCACCTTGCCACGCAGCGTGATCTCTCCTGTCATGGCAACATCATGCCTCACCGGGCGCTCTCCGCAAACAGAAGCAATCGTCGTAGCGATGGCAACGCCTGCCGATGGACCGTCTTTCGGGATCGAACCGGCCGGAAAGTGGATGTGGATGTCGTAGTCACTGAAAATTTTCTCGTCGATATTCAGTTCCGAGGCTTTGCTGCGCACGTAGGAGTAGGCGGCCGTAACCGACTCGCGCATGACATCACCGAGCTGTCCCGTAACGATCGTCCTCCCGCTACCATTCATTCGCGTCGCCTCGATGAACATGATCTCCCCGCCCACAGCCGTCCACGCGAGGCCAGTAGCGACTCCGACCTCGGGCTGCCGCTCCGCGAACTCGTGTTCGTGCGTTGGAAGCCCGAGATACTCATCGACGTCACCGGCGACCAGATGGTATGGCGTCATCGCCTCGCCCTCGGTCAGGAGAGCGACGCGCCGGGCGACCTTGCGCATCACCGTGGCCAGCCGCTGGGTCAGGCGCCGGATTCCCGCTTCACCGGTGTACTCCCGGATGATCCGCAGGATCGCCTCGTCGTCGAATGTCAGAAGAGACGATGAAAGTCCATGTTCCCCCAGCAGGTCCGGAATGACGTGCCGCTTCGCGATTTCCAGTTTCTCCCGCTCCGTGTAACCAGACAGACGGATCACTTCCATCCGATCACGGAGGGGGCCGGGAATCATCTCGAGCATGTTCGCCGTCGCCACGAACAGGGTGTGTGACAGGTCAAATGGAATCTCCAGGTAGCGGTCGACGAAGGCGTGGTTCTGTTCCGGATCGAGAACTTCGAGCAGGGCCGAGGCGGGATCGCCACGGAAGTCCTTACCGATCTTGTCGATCTCGTCGATCATGATCAGGGGATTGTTCACTCCGACCTGTATGTAGCTCTGAATCAGCTTGCCGGGCATCGCGCCGATGTAGGTTTTGCGGTGGCCGCGAATCTCGGACTCATCCGTGACTCCGCCGACGGACATGCGCACGAACTTCCGGCCCAGAGCATCGGCGATCGCCTGCCCCAGCGAGGTCTTTCCGACTCCAGGCGGCCCTGCAAAACAAAGTATCGGACCCTTGAGGTTCCCCTTCAATTTGAGCACCGCCAGGAACTCGAGAACGCGCTCTTTCACCTTCTCGAGTCCGTAATGCTTCTCTTCCAGCACCTGCTCCGCAATTGTCAGATCGAGAGTGTCTTCCGTCTTCGCGGTCCATGGGATCTCGAGCACGGTATCGAGATGTCCTTTGATCACGGAATAGTCGGATGATGCCGGCGAGAGAATCGCGAGCCGGTTGACCTCTCTGCGAAGCTGTTCCTTAGACTCGATTGCAATCGGCAGAGCTTCGATCTTCTCCCTGAACGTTTCTGCTTCCCGCTCGGCGGGATTGGTGTCGCCGAGCTCTTCCTGGATGACCCGGAGCTGCTCACGGAGATAAATCTCACGATCTCGACGGTTGATCGATGACTGGATCTGGCGCTGGAGCTCCTGATCGACGCTCGCCTTTCCAAGGTCCCGCTGCATGTAGTGAATGAGCTTCTCGATCCGCTCTACGGGATTGACGGTCTCGAGCAGCCGCTGCTTCTCGTCCAGGTCGAGATTGACGAACGTCGACATGAGATCGGCGAACAGGTCAGGACCTTCGTCGACATTCATCTTCAGAATGTTCAGAAGCTCGTTCGAGTACCTCGAGTCGCTCTGAACGAGCTTTTCGAAAATCGAGAGCGCCTTGTCGACGAGCGCGCCGACTTTCGCGCTCCGGGGCACCGGTGTCGGAGGAACTTCGCGGAGTCTCGCCTCGAAGTGCGGTTCGAACTGGAGCATCTGCACCATTTCGACCCGCTGTCGTCCCTGAAGAAACAGCTGGTAGCGATCGGCCGACAACGGCAATCTCTGGACGATCGCAGCGACGACTCCTATGTGCGACAGATCCTTCGGTCGCGGGTTTTCCTTGTCCCCACTCTTCTGACAGAAAGCCGCGACCAGATTCTGATCCTCGGGAAGATTCTTCAGCAGCCGGACATTCCGGTCGATTCCAACCTGAAGGGACAGCACGCCGCCTGGAAACAGCACAGACGAAACAAGGGGGATGACCGGCAGACGGCTCGGAACCTCGAGCTCGAGCCAGTCCGCGACCTGTTCTTCGCCTGATTTCGTTTTGGGTGGCTGTGGCATTCAGGGCTTCCGTATGCAGCTTATACTGCGTTGAAGCTCATGCACGGGCATAAACATTGTAGAAAATACGTCATTCATCACGCAATCACGCCTTTCATCTTGCAAGATCGATGAACGAACCCAATACAACAGAATTGCTCGCCGACCCCGCCTACAAAAAGGTGGATCTGCACTGTCACAGCCGCTTCTCGGTCTTCAAATACTTCCGCAAGGCAAACACCCGGGACTGCTACAACCCGCCGGAGGATGTCTATCGCATCGCCCGCGAGCGGGGGATGTCCTACGTCACGCTGTCGGACCACGACTCGATCGACGGCGCGCTCTATCTGCTCAACAAGTATCCCGATATGGACGATTTCTTCATTTCGGAAGAAGTGGAGACGTACTTTCCGGAAACCGCCCAGCGCGTACACATCGGCGCATACAACATCACCGAGGAGCAGCACCGGGAGATCCAGCGGCTCCGGCGGGATATTCGCGAGCTCGTTCCGTATATGAAGTCGGAGAAGATCATCTTCGGCGTGAATCATCTGTTTCAGAACTACAGAATGAAGAACGTCGCGGCAACCTACATCCGCGAGATGATCGAGATGTTCGACATTTTCGAGGTGCTCAACGGTGCGATGGCGTCATTCCACAACAAAATGGTCCACCAGCTAGTCACGACCGTGCGTGAACAGGGGCGCCAGATTTCGATGGTGGGCGGTTCAGACGCCCACACGCTCAAGCACGTAGCCAAGGTCTACACCGTTTCAAAGGCAGACTCGATGCACGAGTTCCTCGAGAACGTCCGGACGGGAAGCTGCTTCGCGTGGGGCGAGGAAATGAGATTCCGCGATCTGGTGTCGGATATCTATCTGCTTCTTCTCGCCTACAACGGAGAGTTCCGGAGCGACTTCCGCTCAGCCGACTACACGAGCACGGAAAAGACGGTGCAGCTCGTCACGCGTCTTGCGAGCATACCAACGGCTATATCGGGGCTGCCTGCTGCGATCACGTCCCTGAACTACCTTAAGCAGATCGTCGTCACCCGCGGCATCGCAGCAAAGTTCCCGAAGCTCGTCGAGCAGTTCAAACGGGAAGAAGAATCGTCTCAGAAGTTGAAGGACAACCCGCCGACGTAGCGCCGTTCGAGGGGCGCGCCCTGATCGCCTTCCGCGCCGGGCGCGAACGAGCCCAGCCGCGCCAGTTCCATCCCGATCAATACCCGGATGTCCAGAGGCAGATGAAGCGACTGCCCCATCGTCACGTTCATCCGCTCGGTCTGAAGCACCAGCTCGAGAGGCAGCGGATGCGGCTGCTCGATCTGACGGTAGGAAAGCTGAATCGAGGTGCCGGTCGGCCGGTAGAGCGACTGCAGATCGCCGATCAGGTAGAACTTCTCACTCCGCTCGACACCCGAGGCGCTGGACTCGGCTGTGCCCGCGCTCGTCGAGACGTCGACAACGAAATGCCTGCCGAGGCTGCGGCTGTACTCGACGCTCAGGTCTCGCCGTTCATCACCCGGTTCCAGATAGAGCCCGTCGATCAACTGATCGACGCTCTGATCGAACACGATCCGGACCATCGAATCAACGGCGGCGACGCTTGCCACTGCCGAAAAGTGCCCGTCGGCATCATCCTTTGAGTGAAAGCCTGCCGAGTAGCGGTACTTAGGCGAGGCGTGGCCGCTCTGTGTCCAGAAGACCAGCGTCGGTACATCAAACTCAGCATCCCGGTCGTCATACACCTTGTACGCACCTGAGAAAACGATCGAGCTCGTCTTGCCAAACTTCCATTCGGCGGCGGTCTCGGGAGCCCACTCGCTGCCCCGATCACCGACGCGGGTGTGCATTCCGTAATGCAGCACGATCGCCTGCGCGGGAGCGAACTGGCCGTTTGCCGCGAGATTCGCAGTTCGGTAGGGAGTCGCGTCTGCCGTCTGTGAGAAATAGCTCTCCTGCCCGACGCTCACTGAGACTCCCAGCTTCGACCGGGACGACTGAACGAATGTCTTGTTGCCCGAAAGCTCGAACAACTCGGAGTTGGACTGATCATGAAACACGTTGTCCTGCATCAGGTAACGCACCTGAACCTTCGAACCCGGGCGGCTCCACTCGAAGTTGTGCGACTGGATGCCCGCTCCCCCGCCATCGAATGGCGCGGAGCCCTCGGGCCTCCATGAGCTCCTCGACGAAGCGAGACGGTACGTGTGATCTCCCGGGCCGGCGAGCAGTTCCATCACCACACCCGCCGACTCTGCAAGCGGAACGGCATCTTCCCCGCTGAGGCTCCGCTCGTTCATCCGGTTGACGTTGCCCTTGAAGTCCAGAATCCAACCGCCGCCGACCGGACCGCGAAGGCCGACTTCCGTCTCCGCCAGGCTCGCATTTGAAACCTCGGCGTCAACGCTGGCGACAGACACCATCCGCGCCTCAAAGCGTGGGAGTGAAACAGGGTCGTTCGTAGCGGGCTCCACCATGATCGCGTCAATCTCCCGCAGAATGTCTTTCGGAAGCGAGCTCCTCATGGCCCAGATCTCGTCCTGCTGCGACTTCGACAGCGCCGCTTCGTTCTGAAGCCTGAACGTCAGGGCGTGCTGCCCGGATTTCGGCATGACGGTGGTGAAAGCCGGCGCGAAACCCCGCTTGACGGCGATGATCCGGTATACACCGGCCTGGAGTGGAGGCAGCCGGAAGGAGCCGTCACGGGTGGAGAATGTCTGGGTGGCGTAGAAAGTGGACAGATTCAGAGCGACAACTAGTACGTCTTCCACCGGCCGCGCCGCATTCGTGACGTTCCCCAGAACCTGAACGAAATCACTCAGTTTCACGTCGGGATGAACGTCGCGAGCGGTCAGGGCCAGCAGGGTTGCGAGCGCGACAATTTTTATCTGGCGCTGCATCTTCGCTCCTGACTACAGTTTTGAGTCTAGATCCGGGCTGAACCCGGAGTCAAGTCATTGGTGTGAACCTTTGGTGGCACGGAGATGTTCCCTGGGGAGGAGTAGACAGTACACAGTAGACAGAAGACAGTAGAGGCCGGTTCGCCACACGGTGAGTTCTGAGTTGTGAGTTGTGAGTTGTGAGTGGCCCGGGAGTGCGGTTCTGGGTTCTGGGGTTCTCGGTTCTCGGATGCGAGTTGGTTTCATAGCTCCTGTCCAGCACCGTCCGGACGGGAATCCCAGAACCCAGAACCGTCCTCCGGAACCACTCACAACTCAGAACTCACAACTCGCCGTTTGGGGCCACTCACAACTCACAACTCACAACTCACAACTCAGAACTCGAGACCTACCCCCCGACCCGGTGGACCCGCAGCACGTTGGTGCGTGCCCGCTCATACAGGGGCGAACCCATCAGGATCACGATCCGATCTCCCGTCTCGACCATGCCGTGACGGACCAGGTGGGCCTCCGCCCGGGCCACGATCTGTTCGTGAAACTCGCCCGGCGACTCGAGGACCCACGGCATCACGCCCCATAGGATGTTCATTCGCCTCGCGATCGCGGCCCGCGAGGTCAGGGCGATGATCGGGGCGTGAGGGGTGAACTTCGACATTAGCCGGGCGGTGAATCCGCTCTGCGTGAACACCACGATGTAACGTGCATCGATCTGCTCGGCCGTGTAGTTGGTGGCCCCCGCCAGTGCATCGGTGAACTCGTCGGTCTCAAGCGAGTCGTGGAAAGGGTCGCGGTCGGAGTGCGAATGAAGCTGGGGGTTCTGCTCTGCCGCAATGACGATCCTCGACATCATCTCCACGGCTTCGACCGGATAAGCTCCCGACGCGGTTTCGGCGGAAAGCATCACGGCGTCCGAACCATCGAAGATCGCGTTCGCGACATCGGACGCTTCCGCACGGGTCGGCCTCGAATTCGCCGTCATCGATTCCAGCATCTGAGTCGCAGTGATGGCGAAGCGCCCCCAGTAGCTCGCCTGCTTGAGAATTCGCTTCTGCATGATGGGAACGATTTCCGGAGGGAGCTCGACGCCGAGGTCCCCTCGGGCCACCATGACGCCATCGCTGACCTGGAGAATCGCGTCGAGCGACTCGATCGCCTGCGCTTTCTCGAGTTTCGCGATGATCGCAACCTCCTGTCCGCCCAGGTCATCGAGCAGTCGTCGGAGCTCCTCGATGTCTTCCCGTCTGCGGATGAATGACGCCGCGACGTAGTCGATCTCATGCGCAACCGAAAAGCGAAGGTCTTCACGATCCTTTTCGGTGATGGCGGGGATCGAAAGCTCCGTGTCGGGAAAATTCATCCCTTTCCGCGACGAGATCGGACCGCCGTGCACGACGAGGCAGCGGACCCGGACGCCGTCCTCGACGCTCCTGACCATCAGTTCCACCAGACCGTCGTTGATCATGATCCGGTGGCCCGGAAGCACTTCTGACGGCAGAGCGAGGAATGGGGTCGAGACCTGAGTGCTGTCGCCTTCAACCTGATCGGTCGTCAAGACGAACTCGGATCCCGTTTCGAGGTGAACGACTCCATCCACATCGCCGATCCTGATCTTCGGGCCCTGGATGTCCCCGATGATCGGAATGAAAGCATTCGCAGCGAGAGCTTCCTGGCGGATGACTTCGATCAGATGAATATGCTGATCATGCGTGCCGTGAGAAAAGTTCAGCCGGAAAACGTTGACCCCTGCCTCGAGGAGGCGTCGGACCATCTCGCGTGAGTTGGACGCTGGCCCGAGCGTGGCGACGATCTTCGTCCGTCTTTCCATTACTTTCGATGGTCGTGTGGAAACATCAGAGTCCGGGAGCCGATCGGCCATCCGCTCAGGCGCCCGCCACGGTGGCGTGCTGGAGGCTCCGGCCGACGACCGCGGCGATCTGCTCGACCTGACGGACCAGAACTTCGAGCTCCGAAGGAAGAATGGCCTGAGCACCGTCTGATAGCGCCTCTTCAGGCTTGTGATGCACCTCGATCAGCAGACCATCTGCGCCGGCGGCGATCGCCGCTCGCGACATCGGCAGCACCTTGTTGCGCTTCCCGGTTCCGTGGCTCGGGTCCGCCAGAATGGGCAGGTGACTGATTCGCTTGATGGCCGGGATCACGGAAAGGTCGAGCGTGTTGCGGGTGAAGTCGGTAAAGGTTCTGATTCCCCGCTCGCACAACATCACGTTGTAGTTGCCCTCCGACATGAGGTACTCGGCGGAAAGAAGGAATTCTTCGAGCGTTGCAGAAAGACCGCGCTTGAGCAGAACTGGTTTCGCACATCGTCCGGCGCTCAGGAGAAGGGAGAAGTTCTGCATGTTGCGCGCGCCGATCTGGACCACGTCTGCGTACTGCACGACCAGCCTCAGGCTCTCCTCGTCGACGGCCTCGGTGATCGTCGGCAGGTCGAACTCTTCGCTGACCTGCGCAAGGATCTCGAGCCCCTTCTCTCCGAGTCCCTGAAACGAATACGGTGAGGTCCGGGGCTTGTACGCCCCTGCGCGAAGAAGCTGACATCCCGCCCCTCGAACTCCCTCCGCGACCGACCGCATCTGGTCCAGCGACTCGACGGCGCATGGGCCGCCGATGACGACGACTCCCTCACCTCCTACCTCCACCCCACGGATGTTAACGATCGTGTCGTCCGGTCTGACTTCCCGGCTTACCAGCTTGTAAGCGTGCGAAACCGGGATGATTTCCTTGACCCCGGCCAGGTTCTCGAAGACCCGCGGATCGATCGGAGAGCGGTTGCCTGTGATGCCGATTGCGGTGCGCTGTGCACCCGGAATGATGTGGGGTTTGAAGCCGAGACGGCTGACGTGCTGAACTACGAGGTCGATCTGCTCGGGCTGAGCATGCGCCTCCATGACGATGAGCATTGGGATGATCCTTCCTTAGCAGGTGTGGAATTCGATGGTTCCAACCCCCTGTTCGGGCCAGTATAATCGCGAAATCGGCCACTTCATGCCGTCCGGGAGCCCCTGTGATGAAAAAGAGTCTCTGGTTGTCCCTTCTGCCTCTGCTGGTGGCCTCACAGCTATCGGCCGCCTACATCGTCGTCCTCAAGGACGGAACCCAGTACAAGGCCAAGCAGCGGTGGACCGTTTCGGACGGCAAGGCTCTGATCCAGCTGGAAACCGGAAGCGTTCTGCAACTCGACCCGAACATGATCGACGTCGAAAAAACGAACGAGGTCAACAAACTGGGCCTCGGCGACGTCAAGGTCCTCGGCCGGGAGACCCGCTCGACCGGAGGCAACCAGCAGGACAGCTCCCTCGGATCTTCGCTCAAACTCCGGAAGCCCCCCGCCACCGCCGGATCGGTTCCATCGTCGACTCCGCCGGCCAACGCCGCCCCTCGCGGACAGGGGCTGGGTTTCGAAGTCACCTCCAAGTTTGAAGCCGCCTATGAAAATGTCGGCATTTTCGAACACCGTGTCGTGTCCGACGCTCCTGCAAAACTTCGCGTGGAGCTGATCACCGACAACGAGGAACGGGTTTTCGGCGCGATCACCGCGACCGCGTTCTTCATGGTCGGCGTCCCTCGCTCAACCGGCACTCCGATCGATTCGGTCGAGCTCTTCATGCGGACGACAACCGGACAACCCGCCGGACGGTTTCAGATGACTCTCGCCGATGCCCAGGCAATCAACGAGAAGAAGCTTACGCCGCAGGGATACTTCGTGCAGAAGGTGCTTTACTGACAATAGTAGACAGTACACAGTAGACAGGAGACAGTAGCCCGCCCACCCCATTCGGGCCGTGGGCTTCATCCTTCATCTTTCATCTTTCATCTTTGCCTTCACGGCGTTTCCGTCACGAGCGTCAGGTCCGCGTCCGAGGCGTAGACGACTGCGAATCGAAAGTGGCGCACCTGAGGGTCGAGAACAGCGGTCTCCCCTTCTCCGAGAACCAGCGAGTCCGTCGACGCTGCCGGATCGAGCTGCTCCAGCGCTGCGAGGTAACGCACGCGGACGAGTCTTGCTTCACCTTCGGTCGTCTCCAGCCGTGGCCTCCCTGCGACGAGACGACCAAAATCGAATACCGTCGCCTCAGCCGGACGCAGCGTCGCGATCACGACACCTCCCGCAGTCCGGACCTCGGGTAGCGCCGAAGCCATCACGCTCTCTGAAACGGGATAGCGAACGAAACGCTCCTCACCATACGTCACTCCAGGGCTGACCTCCGGATAGTCCCATTTTCCGGTGGGCGGACGGCCGAGAATCATCGGTGATTCTGCAGCGACTCCCGGAGGGTTCCGCAGCAGCATCCCCTCATGCCAGACCGGAAAGATTCTCCACTCCGGACCTGTAACGATCGCGTTGGTCATCGATGGTGCGAGATCGACGGACACGAGCAGACCACCCTCTCCTTCACCGCTTCTGACCGAGACGACGATTCTGTTGGTTCCAGTCGTCGCGTGCTCACTGACGTCGAACACGTCGAGAGTCACGCGCTCGCGGGCTCCGCCGCCGATCTCCCGACCGTTGAAGTAGAGCGTGTAGGCCGGCCCTGCGGCGATCCGGATTCTGACGTAGTCACGCTGATCCGGGAGCTGGAAGGAACGGACCGCGAAAAACGCAACCGGGGCACGTGACGAGAAACGATGCTGCTGCCAGATCCACTGGGCCTCACCAGTCTTATTCTCGAAGCGGTCGACGAAGAATCGATGAACATGAAGCGCGAGTCCGATCGCGCAGCCCGCGAGGGCGAGCGCCACAATGCCGCGGAAGAGGCGGGCATACGCGTTCTCCGTGCGATCATAGAATCCACTCATGAAGGCCGTCATTGTCATCCCATCGCGCTGGGGCTCCACCCGCTTCCCGGGGAAACCGCTCGCCCCGATCGCTGGCCGCACACTGATCGAGCGCGTCTATTCCCGAGCAGCGTCGTCCCGGCTCGCTTCCGCAGTGTACGTCGCGAGCGATGATGAGCGCATCATCGAACATGTGCGCGGATTCGGGGGGAAGGCTCTCTGGACGTCACCCGACCTGCCGACCGGGACGGACCGCATCGCGGCCGCGATGAAAGAGATCTCCGTCCTCGAATCGTCCGGGTTCGATCAGGTCATCAATGTGCAGGGGGACGAGCCGCTGATCGACATCGAATCCGTCGACAGCATCATCGATGTCCTTCAGCGCGAACGTGTGGACATCGCAACGCTTGCCTGCCCGATCGCGAACGACGAAGAATACCGGAGCCGTGACGTCGTCAAAGTTGTCTTCGACGCTGAGGGAAACGCTCTCTACTTTTCCCGTTCGCCCATACCTCACGGTGGTTTCGAGTCTGCGAGGAGGCATATCGGACTCTACGGCTATCAGTCTGACGCCCTCCAGGCCTTCACCAGGCTGCCGCGGAGCCCGCTCGAAAGAGCCGAAAGCCTGGAACAGTTGCGGGCTTTGGAGAACGGCTATAAAATCCGTGTACTGGAGACGCTGGCGCCGCATCTCGGCGTCGACAGACCTGAGGATGTTCAACGGATCGAGGACGAGCTTGCCCGCCTGCAAAGGCTTCCCACGGAGAAGTGAGTGAGGACCTTCCTCACACGCAGGATCTCCCTCCTCTCCAATCTTCCCCTCCCCTCAGCTTCAAACGCAACGGCGATTCAGATCGCCAACGACAACAGCCTCCGACCATTCAAAGGGAGCGATCGATGAGCACCAAGTACATTTTTGTGACAGGAGGCGTGGTTTCATCTCTCGGCAAGGGAATCGCCGCGTCATCGATCGGAGCGCTCCTCGAAGCCCGCGGCTTCCGGGTGACGATGCAGAAGTTCGATCCCTACATCAACGTCGATCCCGGGACGATGTCGCCCTTCCAGCACGGCGAAGTCTTCGTGACCGATGACGGCGCCGAAACCGATCTCGACCTCGGCCACTACGAGCGCTTCACCGCAATGACGGCTTCACGGAAGAACAACTTCACGACCGGCCGCATCTACTCGAAGGTCATCGAGAAGGAGCGGCGCGGCGACTATCTCGGCAAGACAGTTCAGGTGATTCCGCATATCACCGACGAGATCAAGAAGTGCATCCGCGAGGTTTCGGACGGCGCTGACGTCGTGATCGTCGAGATCGGCGGCACGGTCGGCGACATCGAATCCCTGCCCTTTCTCGAGGCGATCCGGCAGTTCCGGCAGGAAGCAGGCCGCGGCAATGCGATCAACGTCCACCTCACCCTCGTTCCCTACATCAAGGCATCCGGCGAGCTGAAGACCAAACCGACGCAGCACTCGGTGAAAGAGCTGCGCGAGATCGGTATCCAGCCCGACATCCTTCTCTGCCGGTCAGAACGCCCGATCCCCGAGGAGATGAAAGAGAAGATCGCCCTCTTCTGTAACGTAGAGCAGGAGGCGGTCATCTCCGCGCTCGACGTCGATTTCATCTATCAGGTGCCGCTCGCGCTCTCGCGCGAGGGGCTCGACGAGATTCTCCTCGACAAGCTCCATCTCCCGCACGAAGAGCTCGGCGACCTGTCGAGATGGGAAGAGGTCGTCCGCAAGCTTCGCCATCCCGAGTCCGAGGTGAGGATCGGCTTCGTCGGCAAGTACGTGGAGTTCGGCGATTCCTACAAGTCGCTCAATGAAGCGCTCATGCACGGCGGCATTGCGAACAACGCGCGGGTGAAGATCGTCTACATCGATTCGGTGAGTCTCGAGAACGATGGCTACCACAGTGACATGGGCCAGGTCGACGGCATCCTCGTCGGTCCGGGGTTCGGCGAGCGCGGCGTCGAGGGGATGCTGCGCGCCATTCAGTACGCTCGCGAGAAGAAAATACCGTTCTTCGGAATCTGTCTCGGGATGCAGTGCGCGACCATCGAGTTTGCGCGGAATGTTGCGGGCATGGTCGGCGCCAACTCGACCGAGTTCGACGACGACTCGCCCTACAAGGTCATCTACAAACTCCGCGATCTCATCGGCGTCGACGCCCTGGGCGGCACCATGCGTCTCGGAAAGTATCCATGCAAGCTCCAGGAAGGATCGACGGCGCGCGAAGCTTACGGGACCGACCTCGTCGAAGAGCGCCATCGCCACCGCTATGAGGTGAACCCGGAGTATCTGCCTCAGCTCACCGAGAGCGGCCTGGTCGTCAGCGGAATCTCGCCGGATGGAAAATTCGTCGAGATGATCGAGCTCAGAGATCATCCGTGGTTCGTCGGCTGCCAGTTTCATCCGGAGTATCGCTCGAAGCCGATGGCGCCGCATCCCCTGTTCCGCGCGTTCATCGCCGCGGCGAAGAGTTACCGCGCGATCCGTACCTCGGCGGCTGAGACGACGAGGGCCGCGGAGGTCGGGCAGCATTCATGAGCACCCGCGTCATCGCGATCACCCCCGAGCTCTCCTTCGGAGGCGATCGAGAGCCGCTCTTCATCGCAGGACCGTGCGTGATCGAGTCGCGCGATCACACGCTTCGTATGGCGGAGACGATGCTCGCGCTGAGGGACGAGCTCGAGGTGAGTCTGGTTTTCAAGTCGTCGTTCGACAAGGCGAATCGGTCGTCGATCTCTTCGTTCCGCGGTCCAGGTATCGATGAAGGACTCGAGATCCTCGCAGAAGTGAAACGAGCAACGGGGCTCCCCGTGCTCTCGGACATTCACGACGCTTCTCAGGCGAAAGCGGCCGGAGAGGTCCTCGACATCATCCAGATTCCGGCCTTTCTCTGCAGACAGACTGATCTGATCGCTGCCGCCGCTGCGACGGGAAAAGCCGTCGGCGTGAAGAAGGGACAGTTCCTCTCTCCGGAGGAGACGCAGAACATTCTCGAGAAGGGCCGTGAAGCGGGAAATGATCGCCTCTTCATCACGGAGCGCGGCACTTCGTTCGGCTACCAGAACCTCGTAGTCGACATGCGATCGTTCCCGATCATGCGAGCTTTCGGTGCTCCCGTCGTGTACGACATCACGCACTCGATGCAGCGGCCGGGAGCCGAAGGAAAACAGACCGGCGGAACTCCCCAGTTCGCCCGCCCTCTGGCCAGGGCAGCGGCCGCCGCCGGTGTCGACGGTTTCTTCATGGAAGTGCACGACAATCCGCCGGCCGCGCTGTCGGATCGCTCGACGCAGCTGAACGTCGAAACCGCCCGCACGATCATCCGCGAAGTGCTCGCCATCCGAAACGCGCTGAGCGCGATTCCGGATTAGGCGAACGAATTCGAGCTCCTGACTGACCGATACAAGTCATTGAGCGCGAGGGCAGACCAAATTGTCATCCCGAGCAAGCGTGGGTGTGCGGGAGGGCGAGGGACCTCACGCGATGGTACATAGTTGCCTCGAGGAGAGATCTCCAGCTTCGACCCGTGACGGATTGACAATGTACTAGCGCCGGAGATCCCTCGCCCCTCCCGCCCGCACGACCAGGCTCGGGATGAGCCGCCGTCCGCTCTTCTCTTCACGCTGGACGATCATGTGCGCGAGATGTCGCGCGGAACCGCGGCTGCCTCGCGCTCGCTCTCGAACGCAGGAATGCTGAGTTGCCGCGATTCCTGCGTGGTCCGCAAATCCGTGCGGAGCGTTTTCTGGGTGGAGCTCCTTGCCCGGACGTGGTAATCGTCATGGCATGTTTAATGGCAAATCAGATGGTACGAACCATGGCATAGGGAATGCCGTCCTGCCGGACGTTCGGGAGACCGCACTGGCAGGGCCTTCCAGAGAGTGACCGTGAAGCAAGCCAAAGCCGTCGCCGGCAGTGCGTTGGAGTTCACCTGTACCCTTCCATTCTGCATTCAGCATTCTCAATTCTGAACTTTTTTTGATGATTGTTTCACGAGGGGGGTAGGGATTTGCCCATTTCAAACACTCCTTCGATGGAGGCCCGGCTTCAAGCCGTGTCGGGCTGCTTTCCGAGCTCCGGCGAGATTCCGGCATCTCTACGTCTGGCCCTGGCGAAGGATGGGGTGGGAATGACCGCCGGACGTCACTCTGTCAGAGCTCTTGCGAATCCTGCGCTCGGCTCGGTCCGTCACAGGAGGTTTGGCCTCATGACCTTGTGCCACGAAGTCAGAGCGTATCTGCAGAGCTGCTACAGAGCGGGAGAGACCGCACGGATCAAGGAGCTTGCTCAGCGGATGGGACCACACCGCTGAAGCTCTCGCGCCAGTTCAAGCGGTTGACCGGCGTTCGACTTAAGGACTATCTCATCGAGCAGCAACTGACGCGTGCCGACGAGCTGCGTCGCAGCAGCGGTCTGAAAGCCCACCAGATTGCCAGGCTATCCGGTTTCGGCCACCGCGACAACCTCACCCGCGCCACCCGGACGCGGAGTTCGCAGGACGGGCAGTGAAAATAATCACGTGCCAGTTTTCGGATGCGATGGGCATATCATCCCGATCAAAGGAGAAGAGTATGAACAATATTCAGTTCGTGAAACCTTTCCAGGGAGTACGTCGCTGGCTCGCCGTGGCACTATTCGGTCTCGTCATCCTGTTCGGTCTCCCCGCTGACGACCTGCGGGCACAGGACAATTGCGTGTTTACGTGCAGCGGCGGGACATGGGACAGCGTGAACCAGACCTGCGGCGGAACTGTGTCTGGTGGCTGCGAAACATGTGAACTGGTCTGTCCAGGTCCGGTCGACAAAGGCTAGGATCGGACCGGCTCAATGTCTGTGCGAAGAGAGCAACGTGAGCGCGGCCGCCTGGCGGCCGCCCTCATGCTCGTTGCGGTCGCTGCCGGTGCCGGGTGCTCCTCTCAACCCGCTTCGGGCGCGCTCGCCTGCAGGCAGGTTGCACTGGTACCGCAGCCGCGTTGGACCTTTTCTGGCCATTGGACGGAAGGCGGAGAGGAGCTGGTGATTGCGGACGTCCTGGCCGGCCGCCTCCTTCGCTACAATCGAGACGGTTCCCATGCCGGCTCCGTGGTCCGTCCTGGTGGGGGAGCCCTCGAGTTTGATCGCCCTGTAGAGTTCGCTGGGACGAACGGCGAACTCATTCTTGTCAGCCGCAACGACCACGTTCTCGGGCTGAGCAATACGCTTGATGCGAAGTGGGGTGTTCACCTCCAGAAGCTCGAGCTCGAGGCACGGGAGCGCTTGACGCTCTTGCGCTCGGTCGTGTCGGTCGGCGAGCAGGAGCTGTTGGGTCTGTTGCGCATCGAAGGCGAGACAGGGCAGTGGTGGGGATTTGGCCGGCTGATCCTTGGCGATTCTCCGAGAGTCGAGAGGATCCAGCGCCTGCCGAGCCAAGGCACACCTGCTGGTGACCTCTACGCCATCATGATACCTCTCGTAGCCAAAGTGGGCGTGTCGGTATATGCACTGCGATTCGAGGACGAACCCCACGTCCAGAGGCTGCTCCCGTCTCCCGGCCGGCTCGCCGCATTTCCGCCGAGCTACGACGCCGCTATAGTTCTCCCACCGAACCTCGGTCCGAGCGCCGACGAGGGCCGCTATCGCGCGATCGAGAATGCGACAATGCCCACGACTCTCTTCGGCCGCGGTCAGTTTCTCTACCTCCTCACCCGGAAGCCTCGAGTGGAAGGCGGAACGACCTGGAAGTTGCATCAGATCGATCCGGAAAAGGACAAGCTTCTCCGATCTATGACCCTCCCGACCCACGCCAGCCATCTCGTTGCCGTCCCGGGCCCGGTCGACTGGGCATTCATCGAGAAGGGACCAGTAGGTCCAGGAGCCGAACAGCACATCGGCTCTATGGTCCTGATCACGTCAACCTGGATCGAGGATCCCACGGCCGGTGTCTTGCTGACCGGTGACTGTCTCGCCGGTGATGGGTCGTGACGCCGGGACGTATAGGGCGTCTGATCGTCGGACTGATCGCACTCTTCGGCGTGATCTACTCGTCCGCGCAGGCGGCAGAAGACTCTCCGCCCGCGCGCGAGATGGCTCTCAGCGACCATCCGCGCACGCGCCTGTTCAAGGGGAGTCCGGAAGACGCACTGCGGCCCGGCGCTCGATGGACGGTCTTGTTCGTCCCGCGGATCGAGGCTTGTACGCCGCAGGAGGTCCATGTCGTCAATGCTCTCAAACGCGTGGCACTGGAATTCTCGGACCTCGAGGTGCTAACCGTGATCCCGCGGGGGCTTTCCTCACGGGTCATCGAGCGAGGCGTCTTCGGAGAGGCATTTCCCGGAAGGCTGATCAAAGTCTCAGCTGAGAGCTGGCGACAGGAAGAACGGGTCGCCCCCCGACCGCGTGTCGAAGTGTGGAGCGGGCGCGGTGAGCTTTTGCTCATGAGAAGCATTCCAGGCTCGATATCTGAGGAGGCCCTCTACGAAGAGGTGCTCTGGACACGCGCCTTCACGGAACCGGCGCAGCCGCCCGCCGCTCGGGAGCACCGATGAGAGGCTTGTTCCTGCTTGCATCGTTCCTTCTGTCTACAGCAGCGGGAGCCGCCGAGCCGCGGTTAGTCGACGCGGCAGGCCGGCCCATCGCAGGTGTGCGGGTGGAGATGATCGTGATCTCGGATGCGGAATCGCCTCTCTCCCGTCTCCTTCCCACTCGGAGCGCCGCCGTAACGGCGGACGACGGCGTGGCACCTCTCCGCATCCCGAATGCAGGCGATGTGCAGTTGATCTTCGACCACCCTGCTTTTGCCCCCGCCGTGGTCACGCTCTTTCCGGAAAGACCATTGGGCGAGATTCGGTTGGAGAAAGGGCGGATCTGGCGTGGACGAGTTGTCGCGGCGGAAGAATCCGAACGGGGCTCGCAGAAGCCTCCAGCGACAGGCACCGTATGCGCTTCGGGTGACTTTGAGTTGAAGCCATCCGTCGAGACCAGCACCTGGCGTCGGTGCAGCACGATCCAACTGGGAGAGATGTTTCTGCTGGCCGGACTTCCGTCGGGAGCGTTGAGAATCGAGGCGCAGGTACCAGGCTTTCTGCCGCTTCGCGACACAGTGGACCCGCTGCAGCAGGACACACTCTCTCTCGAACGCGGAGTGGTGCTGACCGGTCGCGTATCGGATCGCCTGGGCCGGCCTGTTTCGGACGCAGTGGCCAAATCGAGCGAAGGTGCAGAAGTGTCGGCTGATGCGGAGGGCCGCTTCGCAATCGCTGTCCCTAAGCTTCCCGTGCATCTCGAGGTGCGCACCCTCGGATTCAGGCAGTGGATCCGAGAGGTTGCCACAGCGGGCGAGATCGAGGTCCGGCTCACTGCTTCCGAGCAGGTCTTCGGAAGACTGATCGGAGAGCGCAACATTTCCATCCCGGAGGCCACGGTCTGGATCGAAACGGCTTCCAGCGAAGGTGCGAAGCGTAGTACGCAACGTAAGATTCAGACCCACGACGGTGATTTCATCCTGGACCTGCCTGGTCCTGGCACGTATGCTCTTCGCTTCCGAGCTCGAGGTTTCAGGGATCTCCGAATACCCCCCTTCCACGTCGCCGAGCAGGGGGCCTGGCCGCTCGGCGTGCTGGCCCTGACGGAGGGTGCCGGAGCTCGCGGCGTCGTCGTCGACGCCGCCGATGGGGCGCCGGTCCAGGGTGCGTTGATCGAGTTGGTGCCGGCCGGGCCGCTCATCCTTCAAAGTGTCCTGAGGGGGGTGGCCTTCTCGGACACCTCGAATGAAGCAGGGGAATTCACCGTCAGCGGTTTGAACATCGGGCGATATCTGGTACGAGTAAAGCGGGCTGGCCGTGCCATCGTCCACCGCCTGGTCGACCTCGCGGGGCTCGATATCGTCGATCTTGGTATGGTGGTTCTGCATACCGGCGTAGAGGTCCACGGCCGGCTCCTCGACCGCCACTCTCATCCGCGCCCGGATCTGCAGGTTCGGCTCTTCGACCCCGCCGCGGAGATGCTCGAGCCGTATGCTACGGCGACGAGCGATGTCGAAGGGAGATATCGTTTTCCGTCGATCGCTCCCGGCCGCTACCGGATACAGGTGAAAGGCGCCCGGGTGTTGCTGGCTCAGGAGATCGAGGTGCCGGGTGGCGAGAGCGAGCTGGAGCTCGACCTCCCCGTAGGCGGCGTCCACGCGCGCGGTCTGGTAACCCGCGGCGGAACGCCGGTGAGCGGCGGAATGATCCGGCTGACTTCCACCCTCGACCCATCGAACAAGCGCGGCAAGATCATGGTGAATGCGAGAGGAACTCAGCTCGCGTACGGTCTGCCGGAAAGTTCTTTGATCGCGCAGATCGATCGGCAGGGTTCGTTCATCGCGGATGACGTTCCCATCGGCCTGGTCTGGGCTGCCTATCTTGGCGCGAGAGGCGAACGCATTTTTCGATCACTGATAGTTCCGGATGAACCGGAGGCGATGCTGTCGATCGAGCTGGAAGGGCATCTTCTGAAGGGCCGGATCGTAGACGGCGATAGTGGGCTTGCTCTGAGAGGCTCCGTTCAGCTCTCGAACGTCAACGGCTGGTCGCTCTCGGAAGTGGCGACCGAACCGAATGGATGGTTCCGGTTCGAGGCTCTCGCACCGGGGACCTACCGCCTTGCGACTCGAGTGAGCGGCTACTCCGCCGATCGCCCGCGGAACGTTTCGGTAACTGCCGAAACCCCGTTTCAGGAACTGAAGCTGCAGCGAGGCGAAGCGGGCAACATTGAGATCGCATTCAGCCGCGTCGACGGAAGCGGCGTAGAGGGTATCCCTGTAACGGTCTTCGATCCCCTGGGAAGCCTGGTCGCTTCGCGCACCGCTCAGGCTTCCGGCGAGCCCCTTTTTACGGGTTTGCCAGCAGGCGAGTACGTCGTCGCCTGGTCGGACCCTTTGTCCGGCGCGGGTGTCTCGTCACCTGTTGAAGTGGGTCCTTTTCGGAAGCCGCTGGTCGAGGCAGTTCTCGACAAAGGAACTTCCGTCGTCGTGGTGTGTCCCCATCGCTGTGCCGGGAGGCCCCTCGAGCAGTTTGCGATCTACTCCAGTGAAGGAGTGGAGATGACTGCGATGCTCTCAGGCGTTTCTCCCAGCCTGCGATTCAGCGAGAATGGAGAGATCTCCGTCGGACGCCTCCAGCCCGGTCGTTACCGTTTCCAGCTGTGGGTAGCAGACCGTCGCTGGGACCGCGAGGTCACGGTCGGTGCTGAAGAAGCCCGGATCAGTTTCCAGTGACGAAAACAGTAGAAATCGTGCCAATGCATCACAGCGGCGCCACCACGACATCACGCACTCGATGCAGCGGCCGGGAGCCGAACGCAGGCAGACCGGTGGAACCCCGCAGTTCGCCCGCCCTCTCGCGCGGGCAGCTGCGGCCGCGGGCGTCGACGGCTTTTTCATGGAAGTGCACGACAATCCCCCGGCCGCGCTGTCGGACCGTTCGACGCAGCTGAATGTCGAGACCGCCCGAACGATCATCCGCGAAGTCCTCGCCATCCGAAACGCGCTGAGGGCGATCCGGGATGAAGGCGGGCGCTGACCGGACTGTCATCCGAGCAAGCGCGGGTGTGCGGGAGGGGCGAGGGACCTCACGCGATGGTACATGGTTGCCTCGAGGAGAGATTCGCACTTCGACCCGTCACGATTCACGATGTACGATCGCCGGAGGTCCCTCGCCCCTCCCGCCCGCACGACCAGGCTCGGGATGACAAGGCTGAAGATCATCGTGCGACTGTTGAGGGAGAGCCTCCCCGGCCCATTTCTGTCGTACCCTGATCTCATCCATGCAGAACGCGGACGATCAACGCAGAGCCCTGGTCCTTCGCTTCACACTGTTCGGCCTCATCGCCACCATTCTCGCCGCGACGTTTCTTTCACGATTCGTTCTCGTAAGCCTCCTGATCGTCCGGCTCGGGCTGCCGCTCCTTCTCGCCTGCGCCGCGCTCGTCGCTGTCGCGGGAACGGGAGCGGCTGCGCTCCGGTGGCTCGAGCGCATCGGCGGGGAGCGGATCACTTCTCGACGATCCCTGGCATTCCTCATCGTGACCGGCTACCCGATCTTCGGGACGTTGTGCTTTCTTGCCGCACTCCTTTCCACCTCGCGCATCGTGATGTCCGTGGTCCTCCTCCTCATGATCGCCGTCGCGGCCAGAATGGTGCGGCCGATCCTCCCCGCTGCACCAGGCGCTCTGTCCGCGGGACCGGCAACCATCGCCGGCCTCATGATTCTCACCGGCGCGCTGCTTCCGGTCCTCGGCATGGCGCAACTGCCCGCATCGACGCTCGACGAGCTCGCATACCATCTCGCTGTTCCGCAGGCCTGGGTCGTGGAGGGCCGGGTCGTCGACCTGCCGCTCCTTTCGCATTCGTATTTCCCGATGGGAACGGAGTCGGCCGACCTGCCGTTCCTCGCGATCCTGGGAACGGACGGGGCGATCGCATCGCATTTCCTCCACCTCTTCATCGCAATCGCCGTGGTTTTTCTCATTCATGAATGGCTGAGCAGAAGGGTCAGCGCATCGTCGGGCGTGCTCTACGTCGCGGCGATCGTGACGACGCCTGCGCTTCTGCTCACCGCCGGATGGTCATGGAACGACTGGGCGGTGATCGGCGCCGCCGTCGCTCTTCTGGTCGCGCTGGACGACCATCTGCGCGAGTTCTCGCGCGGAAGTGCGGCGGCCGTCTCGCTCGCTCTCGCCGCAGGAATGCTGACAAAGTACACGTTCTACCCGCTCGCGGCCGGACTTGTTCTGGCTGCGATCTTCGCCTCCTCCGAAGTGAGAAGCAGCATCCGCAACAACCTCTCCGTCGCATTCGCGGGCCTCTTCGCCGGCTCCGTATTTCTCATCCGGAACATCATCCTCACCGGCAATCCGTTCGCACCGTTTCTCGGGGAGCATGCTCCTTCCGTGTCCCACTTCCGCGATGCAGGGGGCGTGCTGGCGACAGCCGCCAGTTACATCTTCGACGGAAGCCTGATCGATGAGTCTCTCGGCGTCACCATTTTGATCCTCGGACTCGCTGCAATCCCGGCATGGGCCGCAATTCGTGCGGAGCGCTTTCTGTCTGCAGTCTGGATCGTCACGCTGGTGTCATGCGGAATCCTCTACGCTCTCGGTCCGTCATCGCGGATTCTCCTGCCATGGCTCGTCGCCCTCGCACTGGTGGGAGCCGCGGGGCTCGACAGGACCGTGACGGCAGGTCTGCATCGCCGGCTGATCCAGACGCTCCTCGCCGTTCTCTGCAGCGCGCAACTGCTCCTCGTCTGGTTCTTCGCAGCCCGACTCGATCCTTTCGCAACCCTAAGCGGCCGCGACACCGACGAGACGTACCTCGCCCGGCATCGTGAGTCGTTCGCCGGCTCCATGATGGTCAACCAGCGGCTGACGCCGGATTCGAAAACGCTTGCGGTAGGAACGAGTGAGCTGTTCTGGTTTACGGTATCGGTCCG
>JBGSYJ010000098.1:0-3719 GCA_041750915.1 Thermoanaerobaculia bacterium
GGCCACGTGAAGGTGCTCGATTTCGGGCTCGCGAAACTCGCGGCCGATGCCGATACGCAGGACGAAGATACGCGCATCAAAACGAGTCCCGGCCTCATCATAGGAACGCCGTACTACATGAGTCCCGAGCAGGCGCTGGGGCGCACTCTCGACCATCGCAGTGATCTGTTCAGCCTTGGGATCGTTCTCTATGAACTGATTGCCGGAAGATTGCCGTTCGAAGGCGCGACGACGACGGAGACGATCCAGAAGATCACGAACTCGCAGCCCGATCCGATCGCCCGCTTCAACTATTCGGCGCCTCCCGAGCTCGAGCGGATCGTCCGGAAGCTCCTCGAAAAAGATCCGGCCCGCAGATATCAATCGGCACGCGAGCTGTTCGTCGACCTCAAGAATCTCAAGCGCGATTCGAGCTCCGGTGAGATCGCGAAGCCGGTGCAGCCGAAGGCTGGGACGCGAAAGACGGCTTTCGTGGGAGCTGTGATCATCGGAGTCCTCGCATTGATCATCATTGCAGCAGTGCTGTTGCGTGGCTCCGGAGCCGGATCTGCGGAGGCCGACACCATCGATTCGATCGCCGTGCTGCCGTTCGTGAACGTCGCGAACGATCCCGAGACCGAATACCTGAGCGACGGCATCTCGGAAAGCATCATCAACAACCTCGCCGGCATTGCGACGCTGCGAGTCATTCCGCGCAGCACGGTGTTTGGATACAAGGGAAAGACCACGGCCCTTGCAGAGATCGCGAGCGATCTCGACGTGCGCGCGATCGTGTCGGGTCGGGTGCTGCAACGTGGTGATCTGTTGAATGTGCAGGCAGAGCTGATCGACACGAAGACGAACGCCCAGATCTGGGGCGCCCGTTACGAGAGGAAGCTCACCGAGGCGCTGGCGCTGCAGAACGAGATCTCGGACCAGATCTCGGCCCGGCTCCGTCCTGCCGGTACAACTGGCGAACGCCCAGCGGTATCTTCGATGACCGATAATGCCGAGGCATACCAGCTCTATCTCAAGGGACGCTACCACTGGAACAGGCGTACGGCGGAAGGGATTGATAAAGCCCTCGGATTCTTCCAGCAGGCGGTGGCAAATGATCCCGACTTCGCCCTGGCACATGTCGGAGTCGCTGACACTTATCTCCTCATGGAATGGTACGCTGACCGCCCCGGGGGAGAAGCCACCGACAAGGCGGAAGTCGCGATCCGGCGCGCCATCGCCCTTGACGATGAGATCGCGGAAGCGCATGCGTCGCTGGGCATGATCCACCAGAACCGCCGAGACTGGGGCAAGTCGGAAGCCGCCTACCGCCGTGCGATCGAGCTGAATCCCGACTACCCGACCGCACGTCACTGGTACAACATCATGCTAATGGCCAGCGGGAGGTTCGACGAGGCGTACGAGCACATCCTCGTGGCACAGCGTCTCGATCCTCTGTCGATGATCATCGGCGTGAACGTGGTCGACATCCTGGTAGCCATGGACCGGGATGCCGAAGCGCTCGAGACCGCAGAGAGGTACATGGAGATCGACCCGAATTTTCCACAGCTGCTCGGGATTCTGAGCGCGCTCTATTCGCAGCGTGGTCGTCATCAGGAAGCGATTGCGACATCGCGGCGAGCTGTCGAGCTATCGGGCGGAACTGCCGAACAGACCGCATATCTCGCCGTAGCCCATGCGAAAGCGGGACAGCGCGCGCCCGCCGAGGAAATCCTCAGAAAGCTCGAGAGCCGCGTGATGCGTGGGGAGAGCGATCCCTATTATCTCGCGCCGGTTTCTCTCGCGCTGGGCGACCGGGACAAGGCGCTCGATGCCCTAAGCCGGGCCATCGCATCGGGGAGCGAGAGCGGGAGGGTCGTCTTGATGGCTGCCGATATCAACCTGAGGAGTCTGCGGAGCGATCCCCGCTTCATCGCTCTGGTGGAGCGCATGCGCCGTCCATCGAAGTAGCGGCGGATTCCGATCCGCCGTTCTTCGGGATCGTTCGAACTTGCGCGTTCTGGAGCGACGACCCCGGGATGAATGCCCCACAAGTCGTACCACTTCACTCCCGGGAACACGGGACATCGGAATGTCCCGCTACCAGCACGTCCGCCTGACGACACATCACTACGCAACAGTAGTACGATGTCGCCATCACTCCTCCAGACCATTCAACGCCTGATGACATCGGCCACTACCGGATCAAACAGAAGCTTGGTTCGGGTGGCATGGGCGACGTCTACCTCGCCGAAGATCTGAAGCTGCACCGGTCGGTCGCGCTGAAGGTTCTGCCTGCGGACGTGGCGAACGATCCGCAGAGGAGACTTCGCTTTCTTCACGAGGCGCACGCGGCTTCGGTGCTCAGCCATCCCAACGTCTCGACGATCTATGAGGTGGGCGAAGCCGACGGCACGATCTTCATCGCGATGGAGCTCATCTAGGGAAAGACCCTCTCGCAGCTTCGCGAAGGGAGAACTCTCGAGGTCGATGAAGTGATCGACATCGCGATCCAGGCCGCCGATGCC
Organism: Thermoanaerobaculia bacterium; assembly: GCA_041750915.1. GTDB lineage: Bacteria > Acidobacteriota > Thermoanaerobaculia > Gp7-AA8 > Gp7-AA8 > JBGSYJ01. The sequence continues at coordinate 2,505 of JBGSYJ010000098.1, forward strand.
CTCGACGAGGCGCACTCCCGCGGCCTCGTTCATCGCGACATCAAATCGGCCAACATCATGGTTACCCCGCGCGGCCACGTGAAGGTGCTCGATTTCGGGCTCGCGAAACTCGCGGCCGATGCCGATACGCAGGACGAAGATACGCGCATCAAAACGAGTCCCGGCCTCATCATAGGAACGCCGTACTACATGAGTCCCGAGCAGGCTCTCGGGCGTACTCTCGATCATCGCAGTGATCTATTCAGCCTCGGGATCGTTCTCTACGAACTGATTGCCGGAAGACTGCCGTTCGAAGGCGCGACGACTACCGAGACGATCCAGAAGATCACGAACTCGCAGCCCGATCCGATCGCCCGCTTCAACTATTCGGCTCCTCCCGAGCTCGAGCGGATCGTCCGGAAGCTCCTCGAAAAGGATCCGGCCCGCCGGTATCAGTCGGCGCACGACCTGTTCGTCGACCTCAAGAACCTCAAGCGCGACTCCAGCTCCGGTGAGATTGCGAAGCCCGTGCAGTCGAAGGCTGGGACGCGAAAGACGGTCTTCGTCGCAGCGGCGATTGTCGGAGTCCTCGCACTGATCATCACAGCGGCGGTGCTGTTGACGGGCTCCCGAGCCGGATCCGCGGCGATGGACACCATCGATTCGATCGCCGTAATGCCGTTCGTGAACGTCGCGAACGATCCCGAGACCGAATACCTCAGCGACGGAATCTCGGAGAGCATCATCAACAACCTCGCCAGCATCTCGCAACTCCGCGTCATACCGCGCAGCACGGTGTTCCGCTACAAGGGAAAGGACACGACCCTGGCTGAGATCGCGAGCGATCTCGACGTGCGCGCGATCGTTTCAGGGCGCGTGATGCAGCGCGGAGATGTGCTGAATGTGCAGGCAGAGCTGATCGACACGAAGACGAACGCCCAGATCTGGGGCGCCCGTTACGAGAGGAAGCTCACCGACGCGCTGGCGCTTCAGAACGAGATCTCGAATGAGATCTCGGCCAGGCTCCGGCCTGTCGGAGCATCCGATGGTCGCCCCACAACAGCATCCCCGATGACCGAGAACGCCGAGGCGTATCAGCTCTATCTCAAGGGACGCTACCACTGGAACAAGCGGACGGCGGAGTCGGCCGAGAAAGCCCTCGGGTTCTTCCAGCAGGCAGTGGCGAACGACCCGGACTTCGCCCTCGCTTATGTCGGAGTGGCGGACACCTACATA
>JBGSYJ010000099.1:0-4289 GCA_041750915.1 Thermoanaerobaculia bacterium
GGTTCGCCGCCAACTTCGACCGTGTGGATGATCGTTCCGACATGCGAAGCGGCGTAGCTTCCGTCGTATGCGATGAAATGCAGATCCTTGAGTCTCCACTCGGTCGGCAGTGCGGCAACACCGAAGATGTCTGGATCCCATCCGAAGATCTCCTTGCGGTCCTTCTCTGAGAGCGATGGCTTCACGTCGAGCCAGAAGCCGGGAGGTAAAGCATTCATCGTGGAAGCGTAATCGAAATTGGGTGATGTCCGGCGCGTGGCGATGGTGGCGGGGCTGGTGGGAGCGGCGATCGCGGTCACGCTGAGGCTTTTCGCCCTGAGCGGCTGGCGTCCGCTGGCAGCGGTCATCTATCTGGCCAGCGAGGTGCTGGCGCGCCTGCCGGTTCTCCTATTCTGTGCCGGGATTCCTGTAAGAATTCGCATCCGATCTCTCCTTTTGGTGCTGCGTAGTCTTCACCGATCTTTCAGCGCCTCGACAGGGATGACGCTCGCCGCGCGGACTGCGGGGCCGACGCCGAACACGACGCCGAGGATGACCGACATCACAAACGGCAGCACCACTCCCGGCAGGCTGATGACCATCCGCCAGTCGAGGAGCCGGCTGAACGTCGCCACTGCGGCAGCCCCGGCCGTGACACCACCTGCTCCTCCGAGAATGCCGAGCAGGCAAGCCTCTGCGAGAAAGAGCGCAGCGATGTCACGCCGGCGGGCCCCCACCGCCATTCGGAGGCCGATCTCCGGAATCCGGTCCTTCACGTTGAGGAAAGTGACCGCAAGCACACCAGCGCTGCCGATCGTCAGTGTCAGTGCGGCAAACAGGCGTGATAGTCCCTGCACGAACGCGTTGCTGCGCTTTCGGATCTCGCTCGTCTGAATCATCGAGAGGATCTCGAAATCATCCTTGATTCCATCGTTCAACCGGTGGCTCTCGCGGAGGAGTGCTCGCGCTTCCTCGCGCGCGCCATCCATCGCCCGGGCATCGCCGACCTGCACGAGGAGCCGCGAGAGAGATTCGCTGTTGAAGAGTCGCCGGCGCCCGGTCTGGAGCGGGATCAGGATCTGGTCGTCTTCGTTCTGCCCGCTGCTCATCCCCTTCGACTCGAGCTGGCCGATGACCTCGAACGGCACTCCCGCGACGCGTACCGTTTCGCCAACCATGCTCCGGCCACCGTCGAGTTTGTCCGCCAGAAACGAACCGATCACGGCGACACGCCGCATCTCTTCACCGTCCCCGTCATCGAAGAAGCGTCCGTCGCTGATCCGGAAGTTTCTGATCGTGAGAAAGCCCGGAGTTGTCGCGCGCGCGGTCGTCGTCACATCTCTCCGCTCGAACTCCACGCGGACGCTTGCTTCACGAATTGGAACGATCGAAGTGACGTCGCGGAGGCCGTCCCGAAGAAGCGCCACATCCGTTTCCTCGAGGCGGGTCGATACGAACCACCCCTCGCCTCGACCGGGCGCAGAGAGCACGCGCGCGGCGCCGATGACGAAGAGGTTCTTTCCCATCCTGTCGTTGATCGCTTCCATCTCGGAGCGCGCGCCTTCGCTCAAAGCGAGGGTGATCATCATCGCCGCAATTCCCATGGACATCGCCGCGATGGCCACCAGCGAACGAGCACCGCTCTTCCGCAGTGATCCCGCCGTGATCCTCGCCTGCAACCGAAGTCTTGTGAGCATCGGTCAGCGCCACTCACCGCAGAGCCACGACGGGATCGAGTCGTGCCGCTCGGCGAGCCGGGAACACGCCGCCGGCAATTCCTGTGACGATCGCCGCTGCGACGGAGATCAACACCGCCGTGGTGGACATGCTCAGCCCTTCGACGCCCATCTTTGCAAGAAGCATCGGCTCGGCGATCGTGATGCCGATCCTGGCCAGAATCACCCCGGCAAGCGATGCCGCAATCGCAACGATCGCTACCTCGAGGACAATCTGTGTCTCGAGATCCCGCGGCCGCGCACCCACTGCCTTCCGAAGGCCGATCTCTGCGATGCGTCCTCGCATGCTGACCTGCATGATCGCGAGCACGACGAGGGCCGAGATCAGAAACGCCGTTCCGGCGATGAGCGGTACGAAGGCGGTAAACGTCCGGAACGATCTGTCGACCATCGCGCGCATCAGTGCCGCCGAGAAGATGCTGAAATCGTCCTCTTCGTCCGGGCCGATGGAGTGGCTCTCACGCATGATGCCGAGCATCTGCTCGCGAGCGGCATCGACGCGGTCGAGATCCTCGACGATGAACGTGACCATCGCGAAATAGTCGATGTGCAGCATCGTCTCCATGAGAGTGGTCCACGGCACATGAATCGTGTTGTCCATGTCAATTCCGTGAGGATCGACACCCGCGGGCTCCAGCACGCCCTTCACTGTGAACGAAAGGTTGTCGATGAAGAGCTCCATACCGACCGGTGATTCGCCCGGAAACAGCGTGTCTGCTGTGGTCCTGCCGATCAACGCCACGCGGGCGCGTCCCTCTACATCCTCTACGCTGAGGAACTCCCCCTCACGAACCGATCGGCGACGAACGGTCTCTGCCCTCTCGGAGTGACCCACCACGCTGACGCTCGTGACGTTTCCCGAGTAGTTCACATCGCGCATGCCGCCGAAGACCATCGGATCCCACTCGCGGAGTCCCATCGTGCTGACGATCGTCTCGACATCCGCAGGCTTCACACTTCTCCGCCCGCCCCCTCCTCCCATCGGGCCGCTGCCTCCCATGAGAACGAGAGCGTCCGCCGGATACGCCTTTTCGATGAACCGGATGAACGCGCTTTTCGCTCCGGTCGCCACAGTCTGAAGAAGCACTGAAGCCAGGACGGCGATGACGATTCCCAGACCCATCGCCAGTGTGCGAGCCTTGAAACGCCAGATTCGAGCAAAGATCGACCGAAAGAGAAGTGAAGCGTTCATCGCGAGCCCTCCACCAGACGACTCCGGCTCTCATCGGTCTCAATTGCACCGTCGAGAATGCGGATGACGCGATCAGCCTGCGCTGCGATCTCATGATCGTGCGTGATGAGGATGACTGTCGTCCCCGCCGCATTCTGCTGCCTGAACAGTTCGATGATCTCGCGGGAAGCGGCTGAGTCGAGGTTCCCCGTAGGCTCATCAGCGAGCAGTATTGCAGGATCGTTTACGATCGCTCTTGCGATCGCCACCCTCTGTTGCTGACCGCCGGAGAGTTCCTCGGCGAGATGATTGCGGCGATCGGACAGGCCGACTGCGGCGAGAGCCGCTTCACTGCGCTCGACGTAATCAGTCCGATCCGAATACAGGAGTGGAAGCTGAACGTTTTCGACCGCGGTCGTGCGCGGCAGCAGGTGATACGACTGAAACACGAATCCGATGAACTGGTTTCTCAGCTTCGCGAGCTCGTCCGAGCTCAGGCCGCTGACCGCGTGTCCATCTAAAAGATATTCTCCGTGGTCTGGCCGGTCGAGAAGCCCAAGCACGTTCATAAGCGTGCTCTTTCCAGAGCCCGAGGGTCCCAGGATCGCGACGAGCTCGCCCTTGTCGATCGTGAGCGAGATGTGGTCGATTGCTTTCACCGGCGGTTCGTTCGCCTTCCGGTAGGTCTTCACGAGATCTCGCAGTTCGATCATTTCTTCTCCTGACTTCGCTTCCATGCCTGAATGTCCGCGGCGACCGTCTCGCCGTCCCGAAGCCCCGAGACAACCTCGATTCGTTGAGGGGTCTGCAGTCCTGTCGTGACGACCCGTTCATTCCAGCGATCGCCCTCTCGGACGATGACGATGCTCCGGCCGCCGGCCCGCTCGAGGGCGGATCGAGGCAGCGCGATAACATCCTTCCTCTCGTCGAGAGTGAAGCTGACGTGAACTGTCATCTCCGGTCGCAGCTCGAGACCCTGCGTGTCGGTGATGTCGATGATCACGATGTAATTGACGACGTTGTTGACCAGCTGCGGCTTCGGATAGATCGCCCGCGCCACGCCCTGAATCTGACGCCCGGGAAACGCATCGGCCCGGAAGTGGACTGGCTGACCTGGACGCACTCTGCCGATGTCTGTCTCGTCGACATACGCCTGCACTTCAAGCCGGTCGAGATCGACGATGGTGACGAACGTGGGTGCAGCGAAGCTCGCTGCGATGGTCTCACCCTCGTATGTCGACACGGAGGCGATCGTCCCCGAAACCGGTGCGCGAATCGTCGCGTACTCGAGAGAGATCGCTGCTTCCGACAGAGCTGCGCGGGCCCGGCGGACGTCTGCCTCGCGCACTTTCACATTCGTTCGCGCGCGCTCGATCTCCGTCCGCGGCAGAATCTCGCCGAGT
>JBGSYJ010000100.1:0-10429 GCA_041750915.1 Thermoanaerobaculia bacterium
CAGAGTGAAGCGTGGCTCGAGCGAGTAGAGAAGCGGACCGCGGCGAATCTCATGCTCCTCGTCAGCGCCGGCATTCCGATCGCGACCGGTACCGATGCAGGAAACCCGCTGACGCTGCACGGCCCTGCGATCTACCGCGAAATGGAGGCGATGCAGTCCGCCGGCATGACGCCGCTCCAGGTCATCACCGCATCGACTGTGAACGCCGCCCGCGCCATGCGACTCGATGAGCGCATCGGGTCGCTTGAGGCCGGAAAAGAAGCCGACCTCCTCCTGCTCACGGCCGATCCGACCGCCACCGTCAGCAACTTCCGAAAACTCCATTCTGTAATGCGCGGGGGCGAAATGCGCACCATTGGGGAACTGAGCAGAATCGCGCGCGCCGAAAAGTGATGCTCGCATCATCGGGAGGCAAACATCTCCAGTGAGGTCTCCATTTGCGCGTCCTCAGGATTTGTGCACCTCCGGTGCGCGGTTCATCAGCACTGCATTGGCGCTCCGCCGTTTATCGGCTCGGGATGACGATCAAATCCGCGATCTCTCGTGTGAGGAAAGCTCAGAAGCCTCTTTCAGCTGTCATGACGGTTCTACCTTTCATTTCCCGCCTGAATAAACAGACGAGTCCGGCCCCCACCCGGATTCCTCGCTCGACGCTCGGAATGACACCTTGCGGCTACTGACTACTCGAGCTGCCCGAAGTCGCGTCGACAGGTCCGAGCCGCTGATCCATCCATTCGAGCGTCTCGCGGATCACTTCGTTCCACGGCGATGGCAGGTGCCCGGAATCGAGCACGACGTGCCGCTTGTCCTCCATCGGAGTGCCGAGCCTCTCGAAGAGGGGACGTTGTGCAGTCTCATAAGGAACCATAAAATCGTTGCGTCCCGTGACGTAGAGAACCGGCAGGCGGACATAGGTGACGAAGTTTACCGGCTGCGCCTCCGGACGGGCATTCCATCTGTTCAGACCGCCGGCGACAAGGATCGCAGTTTCGAATCTCGGTTCGACGGCCAGTACGAGCGGTCCATAGTTCGCGCCCATGCTGAAACCGTAATAAGCGAACCGCTCAGGGTCCATGTCCTTTCGTGTCGCAAGATAGTCGAGCGTCCGGCGTACATCCTTGACCCGCTGGATGGTGAGATCACGCCATGCCAGCGGGCCCGATGGCTCCGCTCCCCGCCGCTCATAGGTCCCTTTGTAGATGGGGAAGGCAACTGCCCGGCCGCTCCTCATGAAAAACTCGATCGGATAGACCTGCAGGTGGCGGCTCGAGCTGAGAGCGGTAGCATCCGAGCCTGGAAAATAGACAACTGTCTGATAAGGCGGCGTGGCAGTCTTTGGAATGAAAAGATTCAACGGCAGGCGTTCGCCACCATACGCGGCATCGACCGAAATGATCTCGCGACGCCAGAAGAGCTGCGATTCGTCGATCGAATCGACCCTCGCATTCAGCGGCGAAGCATCGTAGTCGTAAAGGCCTGCAAAGAGCTTGAAAGTCTCTCCGTCGACGGGAGCATCCAGCTCCTGACTTCTGTCAATCGTTATCGGCTCGAGTGATTCGCGGCTCGCTTCGTCTTTCTGCAGGATCAGTCTCATACCGAATCCCCGCTGCCGTTCCGTCGGGGATTGAGCGTCGGGACTCATGTATTGATAGGGCGGATCCGCCTGTGAGCCTCCAAGGATGAACCGCTGATGCCCGGTCGCGTTGAAGCACCATTCCTTCACATTGCCGGCCATGTCATACGTACCGTGGGGGCCGAGACCTTTGGCCGACCCCACCCGTTCAGTTCCCCTCCCCGAAAAATTGCTCACCGCGAGAATGCCGGAGAACCCGCCGCGTATCTCGGCGGCTCTTGTCCAGTGATAGACAGTCGGCAGGCTCTTCCCGGCGAACTCTGCATATGCCGCGGCTTCGAACCAGCTGATTCCGTCAACGGGGTGCTGTGCTTCTCCCTCCGGAAACGTTCCCAGTTCCCAGTGGGAAGGCCCGGGCCTGCCCGTTACATCGACGAACTTTCGGATTGCATCCTCCCACGCGAGGCTGGCGCCATCCTGAACTATCGGGTGCTTCCAGAGCTCGCTCCTTCGATACCCTCCCTCGTCGATGAATCGCTTGAAGTCTTCGTTCGTAACTTCATACCGGTCGATCCAGAATGCGGGAAGATCGACTGACAAGCCCTCGAAACGCGCGGTTCCACCGGCGATGTGGACCATGCCGGCAGGAGTCTCTTTCTCCCGATGCATCCGAAATGTGTGAGAGCCGGCGAAGCTGAACGGTGCGGCCTCCAGGGGAACGTAACCATCCATGGTCACCCTGAATTGAACCATCGCAATCGGCACATGAGCGGCGAGTGGCGTTTTGCCGAGACTGAGCCATTCGCTGTCGGCAGCCCCGTAACTGCGCATGGACACTTCTGCGCCCGGAGGTTCGCTCAGGATTTCCAGGGGAAAGCTGACGTTCGCCCAGGCCTGTTGCACCTGAGGATTTTCAGGCGCTGTATCGCGAGCCTGTCGCGCCAGGACGAACGCGCCGTAAAAATCACCAGCATCAGAAAGCCTCTGAATCTCCGGAAGGACGAACTCCCTCAGCTGGGACTGCCGGGAGTCATGACGCCACCAGAAACCTGCTCCCACAGCAAGAATAATTACCGTGACCGCGACTGCGAGAGTGAATCGCCAACGCGCACCCTTGCCAGCGGGGCGCAGAGAATCCCTGATGGCGACCAGTTCATCGTGCATCTGAGCCGCGGTGATGTCGCGCTCGTCGGGGTTCTTCGCCAGAGCGCGCTTGATGAGCTTCGCCAGCTCGGGCGGAACAACCTTGCGAACGGTGCGCAGCGACGGAGGATCGTCGCGGAGGATCGACACAGTCGCAGACAGCTGGTCGGTTCCCTTGAACAGCCGCTGACCGCTCAGCATCTCGTGAAACAGAACGCCAAGCGCGAAGACGTCCGATCGTGCGTCGACATTCTGGCCCTGAATCTGCTCCGGCGACATGTAGCCGAGCGTGCCGATGATCGCCCCCGTTTCCGTAATGCGGCTCTCCCACTCCGCGGTCGACTGCTCGCTGCCGAGGGGCGTGACGGGCAGACAGAGCCGGGCCAGGCCGAAGTCGACTACTTTGATGTGCCCCGATCGGGACAGCATCACATTCGCGGGTTTGATGTCGCGATGAACGATCCCAGCTTCGTGAGCAGCCGCGAGCGCACTGGTGATCTCGATCGCCTGATCGAGAAATTTCTCGAGCGGCATCGGTGAACCGGCGCTCGCCCTCAGCGAATCCCCGTCGACGTACTCCATGACGATGAACGGGATCTCTCCATGCTCATCGATCTCGTAAATCGTCACGATGTTCGGATGATTCAGCGAAGAAGCGGTCTTCGCTTCCGTGATGAAGCGGCGAATGTTCTGAGGATCCCGCGCAGACTGCGCCGGCAGCATCTTGATCGCGACGCGCCGCTGGAGCCGCGTGTCCTTCGCGAGATAGACCTCGCCCATCCCACCCGCACCGAGGGCCGACACAATCTCGTACTGATTGACTTTCTGGCCCGGAGTCGACGCCGCCGAATGTTCCCTCGCCATCAGCTTCGCGGCAGCCTCGAGGGCGGGCGAGTCGATGAAGTGTTCGGCCTCCGCCTCGTGCTCGAGCAGCGACTCCACTTCACGGCGGAGTTCCTCATCGCCGGCGCAGGCCGCGGCAAGAAACGCTGCACGCTCGTCCTCGCCGCGCTCGAGCGCCGCGTGGTAGAGCCGCTCGACCTCCTGCCATCGCTCAGGGGTCAAAGCATTCCTTCCCTGGCTCCCTCGAAGCCAGAATTTCGCCACCGTTCCTTTGAGATCTTCAGCATCTTCCCCACGCAGATCACTTTCAAGAGGCTCCACTGATCGGATCAGGCCCGAACTCCCGCCGGTAAGCTTCCCAACGGCTCTTCATCTCGACCATGAACTCAATGAATGCGGGATCCTTTCTAATCGCATCGAGGAATGGGTCACGCGCGAAGAGCGTGTAGGACGGGAACCCCTCCTGAGCCGTTACCCGCAGCCACTTCAAGGCTTCTTCCGCCTTCCCATCCAGCGCGTAAATACGGGCGACGTTGTAGGTCAGGTGATGGTAGTTCTTGTTTCTTGGAGCTCCCTCGACCATTCGGGGAACTTCGGCCTGAGCTTCCCCGTGTCTGCTCTGCAGAGCCAGAAACAGGCCTCTGTTGGCCCGCGTTCTCAGACTGTCCGGGTACACAGTGGATTCCTTCTCAATGAGTGGCGCGGCCTCTTTGAGCATCCTTTTCTCCAGATAGTAGCGAAGGTTCGGGCCACCGCCGGACAACCTCTGATTCAATGCGACCCACTCGTCGGGCCTGGCTGAATTCAGATAGAAGTCGGCGTAGGGGCCCCGGACGGCATCGCTCGTCGGGTCGCGTTCCAGCGCCGACTCGAACTCTCTGGCCGCTTGTTCCTCGAGACCAACGTGGTAGTACAGCGCTGCGAGAACCTCATTCCCCAGGGTGGGATTGAGTCGTTTCGCCAGGCGCCCTTCGCGAATCGCTGCTGTTACCTGCCAATTCTCGTAGGAGCTCCAAGCCACAAAGGAACGCGCCACATGGACTTCGGCCAGTTGAGGATCGAGCCGTTCCGCCACCCGCAACTGTTCTTTGGCGCTCACGATCAGCTCAGGACGCCCCTGCGTAAAGTCTGCAATCCAGGCGTAGGCAAACCCGAGTTGGGCATGAGCCAGAGCAAAGTCGGGGTCGAGCTCAATCGCTTTTTCGAGCAGATCAACTGCTGTCTCGGCCTCTTCCTGCACGACGCCGAAGCCACGGTTGCTGAAGTGATACATGGCTTTGGTGTAGTAGTCGTACGCACGAGGGTCGGTTGTCTGGCGCTTGGCCAGCTGCGCCTGCTCCGCAGGGCTCAGCTTCAGTCGCAGCTTCGCCACCACCTGCCGGGAAACTTCATCCTGGATGGTGAAGATATCTGTGAAGCCCATGTCAAAGCTTTCGGCCCACAACGACGCACCGTCTTCGACGCGCAGAAGGTTGACGCTCACTCTCAGGACCTCGCCCTCGTGCAGAAATGTGCCGTCGAGCACCGAGTCGACCTTCAGCTGCCTGGCAGCTTCCAGCGAATCGATGTCCTGGTCGGCGTACTTGCGTACGGCGCTGGTCGGCCGGACTGTGAGTCCCCCAGCCTGGCTGATCTTGGTGATGATCGTATCCGCCATGCCCAGGCCCAGGTAACCGTCGCTCGCCTCGGGGTTGAGCGTCTTCAGCGGCAGCACGGCCAGAGACTTGATCTCTAATTGCAATGGCGGCGCCGGATCCGGCCGAGTGAATCGCGAGAATAACAACCCGGTCATCACGACCGCCACCAGCACGGAACCAATCACAGCGCGCTTTCGTGTCAACCATGAGAGGGACAGCGGTGTGGGGCTGATCGCATCGGCGCCGGTTCTGATCTTCTGAGTTTCGATCAGGTCTCCACTCGTTACGGAGCGCTTTGCTACAGCTTCAACCTCCAGTTCACGCTTCAAACTCTTCAGGTCAACGAGGAGATCCCTGGCCGTCTGATACCGCTCTTCCCTGTCTTTGCTGAGAGCCTTCGTCACAACCCGCTCTAACTGAGTTGCGATCTGCGGCGCATACGTCACCAGCGGAACTGGATCCCGACCGATGATTGAAACGATCACATCCGTCGCTGTCGCTCCCTCAAAGGGCCGACGGCCGGCGACCATCTCGTATAGAAGGACACCCAGGCTCCAGATGTCCGTACGCGCGTCCACGTCCTGACCGCGTGACTGCTCGGGCGACATGTAGTGGACAGTTCCCATCACCACACCTGGGGCCGTCGGGGCGAAGGATTGAGTCGGCCCTCGCGAATCAACTTCCGTCAATTGCTGCGGCGCGACCTTTGCCAGACCGAAGTCGAGGACCTTCACGTCCCCTTCCCGCCGCAGCATGATGTTTTCCGGCTTGATGTCGCGGTGCACGATCCCCGCTGCGTGGGCCGCCGAAAGTGCCGAGGCTACCTGGATGGCAACATCGAGCACCTCCGCCACTTCCATCTGCCGGCCCTTCATGTGCTTGCGGAGCGTTTCCCCTTCGACATACTCCATCACGATGCACGGGCGGCCCTCTAGAGTTTCGACCACCTCATGAATCGCGCAGACGTTCGGATGCGAAAACGCCGCTACGGCACGCGCCTCCTGCTCGAACCGGCGGAGGTGGGACCGATCCTGAGGCGAGTGCCAGGGCAGCAGCTTGAGTGCTACGTTACGCCGCAGGCGAGTGTCTTTGGCGAGATAGACCTCGCCCATCCCTCCCGCGCCGATTGCGGAAGTGACCCTGTACTGATTGATCGTCTGGCCTGGAGTCAACGCCGCGGTATGTTCTCCGGCCATCAGCTTCGCCGCAGCCTCGAGGGCAGGAGAGTCGATGAAGCGCTCAGCTTCCGCCTCGTATCCGAGCAGCGACTCCACTTCACGATGGAGATCCTCGTCGCCGGCGCAGGCGCTGGAAAGATACGCTGCACGCTCCTCCTCGCCACGCTCGAGCGCCGCGTGGTAGAGCCGCTCGACCTCTTGCCATCGCTCAGGCGTCAACGCCCTTCTTCCCGAGCTCCCTCAGAAGCCAGACCTTCGCCAGACGCCAGTCGCGCATCACCGTTTCCTCGGAAACTTTCAACACCTCGGCTACTTCCCGGTTCGACAGACCACCGAAGAATCGCATCTCCACCACCTGACTTTTCCGCGAATCCACACTGGCCAACGCGGTCAGGGCCTCGTCGAGCTCGACCAGATCATCGCTCCGGTTTTGAGGGAGATAGTACGCCTCGCTCAGAGAAACCCGAAGCGCGCCACCGCCGCGCTTGAGGTAAAGCTTCTCGCGGGCAAAGTCTACCAAAATCCGCCGCATGATCTGCGCCGAGACGGCAAAAAAGTGCGCCCGATTCTGCCACTGCACGTCTTTCCAATTGACGAGTCGAAGGTATGCCTCATTCACAAGCGCCGTGGTCTCAAGCGTATGGCCGGGGCGTTCGCCGTGCATGTAGCGTCGCGCCAGCCGGCGCAGTTCGTCATACACGAGCGGCATCAGCCTCTCGAGCGCAGCCTCGTCGCCGTCGCTCCACGCTACCAGCAGACGTGTGATTTCGTGTGCTGACGATTGCGCCATTCGCGACTCTCCCCTTTCGATCCCGACCAGTCCTCAGGTAACCGAGACCAGAATTCCTGACCTCCGACTCCCGACTCACTATTTTCCACAGGTCCTTGCAGTTTTCTCCTTCATTTCTCGTCTCAGTGATCAGAACCACCCAAATCGTCCCGAGGCCGCTCCCAGGATGAGCGACCGAACCCACTCTAATCAAGAAGGAGATAGCGATGAGAATGAAGAGATCGGATTTTCTGATGGTAATGAAACGGATTCCTGCAGCTCTGGTGCTGATTGTCTCGCTGGTGGTGTCCGCGCCAGCCCACGCGAGAGTAGTCACCGACTGGAACACAGTCATCGCCAGCAGCGCGACGGCCGGCAGGCCGGGACCGGTCAGTCTTTTCGACATCGCGCTGGCACATGCGGCTGTCCACGATGCCGTGCAGGCGATCGAAGGGCGGTACGAGCCGTATCACTATTCGGACGTCTCGAAGCGAGGGCTGGGCTCGCCGGACGCCGCCGTCGCAGCGGCAGCCCACCGCATACTCGTGCTGCTTTATCCCGCTCAGGCGGCATCGCTCGATGCGACGTACAACGCGTACCTGGCAGCGAACGGCCTTATCGACGATCCTGGTCTCGAAGCCGGAGAAGCGGCCGCGGTCGCACTCCACGCCGATCATTACCGGCCCATCATCGCGACGGCCCCGTTCATCGGACGTGTTGAAACCGGACAGTGGCGTTCGGCGGTTCCAATGGTATTTCTCTATGCAGCCATCACCGAGCCGTTCGCTCTCAACCGGCCGTCGCAGTCCCGGCCAACCGCCACCACTAAAGAGTGGAGCGTACCTGCGCGATTACGATGAAGTGAAGGAGATCGGATCATCCGTCGCGCATCCAAACCAGGACACCGATGTCGCCCGGTTCTGGAACGGGAACTTCATGACGCAGTGGAACGAAGCACTGCGAGGCATCGCCGATGCGCGGGTTGAACTGACGAGCTGAGTTTTTCGATTCGCTCGACCGCGCCAGGGGTGGTACAAACCGAGCGTCAGTACAGCCGGATCTCGCAAGCTGCGCAGGAAGTCGTCGACGCACGCATCTATCTGGGAATTCATTTTCGCTTCGCCGATGCAAGCAATTCAAATGCAGCTACCGGCAGGTTCAGCTACGCCGTCATCGCGAGCTGCGGAAGAGTGAAACCGTCAATGTGGCGAGCGAAGACCCCTGTGTCAGCTCCCTCGCAAACGCGCAGTCGTCCTTGACTGACTGGCTCCCTCTACTGGCTCCTGACTCCTGACTCCTGACTCCTGACTCCTGGCTACTTCGCCTTTGCCTCTTCCCCCTCCCGAGTCCAGCTATACTCGCGACACACCATGACCATCGCGCCCGGACTTCGGCTCGGTCCTTACCTGATCGTTTCTGCCGTCGGAGCCGGCGGCATGGGAGAGGTCTGGCGCGCGAAGGACACGCGCCTCGACCGCGACGTCGCGATCAAGATTCTTCCGGCCGAGTTTGCAAACGACGCGCAACTTCGCACGCGCTTCGATCGTGAAGCCAGGGCAATCTCGGCGCTTTCGCATTCAAATATCTGCACGCTCTACGACGTCGGCAGCTTGACCGCGGACGGCGAATCGCTGCCTGTCTCCTACCTGGTCATGGAGCTGCTGGAAGGAGAGTCGCTCGCCCAGCGCCTGGCGCGCGGCGCGCTGCCTGTCGCCGATGTCCTGCGCTACGGCCAGCAGATCGCTTCGGCTCTCGATGCCGCGCATCGCAAAGGCATCACGCACCGCGACCTCAAACCGGGCAACGTGATGATCACCCGCTCCGGAGCCAAACTGCTCGATTTCGGTCTCGCGCGAACGGCGACCGAGGCGGCGCCCATCAGCGGACTCGGAGACGCGCCGACGGCAAGACTGCCGATCACTGCAGAGGGGACCATCGTCGGGACGCTTCAGTACATGGCCCCCGAGCAGCTCGAAGGTCTCCCCGCCGATGCGCGCACCGACATCTTCGCCCTCGGCGCACTCCTTTACGAGATGCTGACCGGGCAGCGCGCGTTCCAGGGAACCTCCAGAACCAGCCTCATCGCCGCAATCGTTTCGGCCGAGCCTCCTGCTGCATCCGAGCTCGTCCCGATGACGCCGCCAGCACTCGAGCATGTGATCCGGAAGTGTCTGGCGAAAGATCCCGATGGGCGCTGGCAATCTGCGGCGGACATCGGTGGCCAGTTGCAATGGATCAGCGAGACGACAACCTCGCGGAGCGGAGAAATCGCGGCCGCGCGACGCAGCGAGCCGAAACTTCGCCGCGCAATCCCCTGGCTTGCAGCATTCGTCCTGCTTATCGCAGCACTCGCTGCGGGCCGCTGGCTCGGAGGCTCGGCCGACTCAGTGACTCCACGCGTACAGGCAACCCTCGCGCTGCCCGCGGGAACCCAGCTCGCGGGATGGGGCTCTCCGGCGATCGCCATCTCGCCCGACGGAACGACCATCGCATTCATCGCGAGCCGGGAGGGGAAACAGCAGCTCTACCTGCGCAGTCTGAATGAGCCTGATGCGAAAGCAGTCGAGGGCAGCGACGGCGCTGAGGGACCATTCTTCTCGCCTGATGGCCGATGGGTCGGGTTCGGCGCAGGTGCGATCTCCGGCAGGAGCACCGAACCGCGCACATTGAAGAAAGCATCAGTCGCCGGCGGCCCCGCGCAGACGGTCACCAGCATCCCTGACTATTTTGGGGGAAGCTGGTCGGAGGACGGCTTCATCTACTTTGCCGACCTCGATTCAGATGGCCTGTCGCGGGTCGCCGCGGCGGGAGGCAATCCTGAGCGGGTGAAGATCGCCGACTCGCAGCCGATGTCGATGCGATGGCCACAGATACTTCCCGGCGGAAAAGCCGCTCTGGTAACACTCACCACGAGCGGCAGAAAGAGGGAACTGGCACTCCTCGATCTTTCGACGGGAATGGTCGAGTTGCTCAACATCGATGCACCCTTCGGCCGCGTTGTGGGGGGTTCGCGACTGCTCTACGTGGACCCTGATGGCTCTCTGTTTGCCGGGCCGTTCAACGAGAAAGGCAACGCAGCCGGTCCTGCAGCACTGATCGCGTCCGGCATTGCTCTGACCGGAAATGGCGCGGGGGCCTTTGCCGTCGCAGACAACGGAACCGCCGTCTACGCCCGAGGTTACGTCCAGGGGAGCGGCCGCGAATTGCGCGCCCCTGTACGGGTCGATCGGTCGGGCAATGAAACGCCGATGGGTTTCGAGCCGGATACGGTCGCCCAGATGAGCCT
>JBGSYJ010000101.1:0-7790 GCA_041750915.1 Thermoanaerobaculia bacterium
ATCCGCGATCTCTTCGCGCGACATTAGGGGACGTGGCAGGGCCCTCCGAGGCCCTGCCTTTTCCGAATCGTTCCGATGTACGAGAGCTGGAGCGTGCACCCTTCTCCCGATGACTCCAAATGTCCTACCGCGTTACCCTGCGGTAGAGGCAGGGCCTCGGAGGGCCCTGCCACATGGACAAGAGATGACCTCTTCCCGAAGACCTGAGAATTTCGGCCTTTTCCCTCCGGTTCGGTTGAGTCATGCGTGATCGCTACATTCGGGGATTCATCCTCGTGTTCATTCTTCTCTCGGTGACGTTTGCCGCCTGGGTCGTCATCCGATCGATTCCACGCGCAATCCGTAGCTTTGCCGTTGAGAAGAAGGAAACGACGGAGGACCTCAATGTTCTGGTCACGCAGATCAGGAAGCTGAGCCGTCTCGAGACTGCCTCGATGCGCGTGATGCATGTGGCGACGGTCAACCAGTCCTATGGCATGATCCCCGACAGGGTCGCGGGCGACAAGCTCACCTTCATGGCTGTGGGTGACGTGATCGCGGGAATCGATCTTTCGCAGGTCACGCGCGAGAATGTCCAGGTGGGCAGAGATGGGGTGCTCACGCTGCAGCTGCCGGCATCTTCGATTCTCATCACACGCGTCGACAACCAGCAGTCGCGTGTCCTCCACAGGGAGACGGGGCTGCTGCGCAAAGCGGACATCGACATGGAATCGCGGGTGCGTGCCCATGCGGAGAACGCGATTCGTGATGAGGCGTTGAGGAAGGGCATTCTCGTGATGGCATCCGACAACGCCGAAGAGAAGCTCGCTGATTTTCTCAATGCAGTCGGATTCGAGAAGGTGCGTTTCGAGCGTGCCCGGCCGAAACCTGCGGAGGGTGGCTAGTTCACGCTATCCCGCACTGCTCCAGCTCTGGCCGAGGGCGTATTTGCCCATCATGTCGAACTCGAGATTCACACGCTGACCTTCCATTGAGCGGCCGAGGTTCGTCCGCTCGAGCGTCTCCGGGATGATGGCCGCACCGAAACTCGTCGCGTCGGGATCGACGATCGTCAGCGAAACTCCGTCGACGGCGATGCTCCCCTTCGGGATGACGAGCTTCGAAAATTCCGACGGGTACTCCCAGCGAAAATCGGCAAAGCCGTCGCGCCGTGAGATCTCGATCACGAATCCCGTCGTATCGACGTGTCCCTGGACCAGGTGGCCGCCGAGCCGGTCCGACAGCCGCAGCGCACGCTCGAGATTCACGATATCGCCCGGCGCGAGCTCGCCAAGGGTTGTCCGCGCAAGAGTCTCCGACGACAGATCGGCGTAATGCCCACCGTCAACCGCCGGCATGAAGGTTAGACAGACCCCGTTAACCGCGACGCTCTCGCCGCGGGCCAGATCGTCGTATCCCGGAAGGTCGCAGCGGAGCCGCGCTCCCGATGGAAGGGGAGTGACGGAGAGGACCTCGCCGAGCTGGTGGATGATTCCGGTGAACATGGGGGGATTATGACAGTAGACAGTGCACAGAGCAGAAGTAGACAGTACACAGAGCAGAAGTAGACAGTACACAGTAGACAGAAGACAGTAGCCCTCCCACCCGGGGCGGCGACGACACTCATGCTTGATCCGGGTGGGGGCTACTGTCTACTGTCTACTGTCTCCTGTCTACTGTCTACTGTCTACTGTCTACTGTCTACTGTCTACTGTCTACTGTCTACTGTCTACTGTCTACTGTCTACTGTCTACTGTCTACTCCACTCATGTATCCTCCCCCGCGATGCTCACTTACCGCACTGCGAGGAAGCTGAGGGTTCGCAAGTTTGCGCGGCCGGAGGCTCCGCTCTGGCCTGCCACGATGCTTTTTCTTTACGCTGGGCCGTCGCACGCCCCGATAGCAGTCGACATCACCGAGCTCACCGCGGATTCCGTTGAGCGAGCCGAGGTGGAGGTGGCGGATGAAGTCGCGGACATCCTCTCGCGCGAGCAGATCCAGGCTCCGTTTCGCGATCCCGTCGTGGTTGAAGCGGCGGGGCCTGTCGAGTCGGTCTTCCGGAAAGGTGAAGATGCGGCGCGCCATCAGCTGGAACAGGGGAGCAGGGTGACGCAGATCATCTCTTCTGATGGCGCGGTACCACGGATTGCATCCAGCAACTTCCAGCTCGTGATATCCGCCTGGCCATTCGATTTCAAATCGCTCGAGCCGATGTTCCGTGAAGCCTCCGATGCCGGTCTTGCCCGGTGGGGCGTGTGGCTTCCCGTCATCTATCCGGTGACAACGGAGCTTGAAAAGCTCGAGCGACTCGCCGATCTCATCGCAACGCACGGCGGATCTTTTCTTGCTTCGTCGTCCATCGATGCGACTCAGACAGCCAAGAGCGCCATTGCTCGTGCGGTCGACGACGAAATGGACGACGAGATGTATGACACGCTCTTCCACGCCGATCCCGAAACTCTCGCGCTCGCCACCGAGCGTCATGCTGCCGCGCTCGCGCACGAACGGGGCCTCGAAGACGGCGTGCCGCTACCCGGCGGCGATGATCAGTCGAACTGGAGCGCAGCGATTCTGCTCGCGTCGGCGGGCTCGCGTCTGGCCAGAATGAAAGGAGATCCTGAACTGGGATGGACGCTTCTCCGATCCTCCGTCGCGATCGCCAACCTCGGCAAGCCGCTCTCCGTCGTCGCCAGCGCCGCGCCGCTCTCGATCATCGAAGGTCTCGATCCTCTGGCTGCCGGCGCTCTCGAAGCGTGGCTGCGCGGTGAGCCTGCGGCCTTTCTTGATGAAGTGAATGCAGAGTGGCGGCTTCGGCGTGATGCCGGCTGGAGTGAGTGAATCGTCGAAACCAGTTACCAGGGCTTTGGGTGAACGGCGAGCAAAAGGCGTGTCATCCTGAGCGCAGCGAAGGATCCCCTCAGAACTCGCTCTGATGCAAGTAATCAGGGGATCCTTCGCTTCGCTCAGGATGACACCTTCCCCCGTGACTCAAGGCCATTGCGGTCGCTCGGGATACGCAATGATCATCAGATCGCTTCCGATGCTTTCCACCTCGTCGAAACGGAGGCGATAGGCGTCTGCGAGATTGCTGACCCCTTCGCCCCCGAAGATGGCCGGTGCACCCGATCCGCCAATGATCATCGGCGCAACAAAGAGAACCATCTTCTGCCAGAGCTTTCTCCGAATGAAATCCGAATGAACCTCGGATCCTCCCTCCACGATGAGGGATCGGATCCCTCGCTCGTGTAGATCTCGCAGGATCGTTTCAAGATCCAGCCGGCCGTTGTCGGCGCGCATCCCCACGACGATTGTGGAGTCTGAACCGGCGTAGCGCGCTGGTTCGGTCGTGAAGAGGATTGTCGGGGATCCGTCGGTAAGCAGGCGCGCCGCGGGAGGAGTGCTTCCATCTCCATCGATCACGACGCGCGTCCATGGTCGCGAATTGCTCTCACCACGTCTTGCAAGTCGCGGATCGTCCGCCGCCACAGTTCCGCTTCCGATGAGAATCGCGTCGTACTCCTCGCGCAGCAGAAAGCTCCGCTCGCGCGAAGCTTCAGAAGTGATCCACCTACTCTGACGCGTGATCGTTGCCAGTTTGCCGTCGAGGGTCATGCCGGCTTTGATCAGGACGAACGGCGACCCGGCTATGACCGCGTGAAAAAACTTCTCATTCTGTCTGCGGGCGGCGTCTTCACAGACGCCGGTGACAACTTCAATCCCGGCAGCCTTCAGATGTTCCATACCTCCCGCAGCGACCGAGTGAGGGTCGCGGATGGCGATGACGACGCGCCGGACGTTCGCTTCGATGAGTGCATCGACGCATGGCGGAGTCCGCCCGGTATGCGCGCACGGCTCGAGTGTCACGTACGCCGTTGCGCCCTCGGACGGGACTGTCGTAGCTTTCAGTGCCTCGACTTCAGCATGAGCCAGGCCGGCGGCGCGGTGGAACCCCTCGCCGATAATCGTCCCATTGGAGACGAGCACACAGCCCACCATCGGATTCGGGCTGACTGAGAAGCGTCCCTCTTCCGCAAGCGCGAGCGCGCGCTCCATGTACTCCACATCAGCATTGGACATGTGTGGCCGCGATTCTAGCGGACGAAGGGTGTCAGGTGTGAGGCGGGGCGAATGAAGGACGTCGTCGTGCTCTCCCTCTCCCCGCGAAGTCGGGGAGAGGGTGGCGCGCGGCATCCACGCAGACGTCGAGAGCTTGCTGGTTCGTCGCGCGCCGGGAGAGGGGGGTTAGGGGCTTGCGAATATTCCTTGCCGGTCGGCTACATTCTAATGCCTGCACGGCCCCTCTCCCCTTGCCCCTCTCCCCGTTCACACGGGGAGAGGGGAATGAGCGCTGCGTCAATCTGCAGATCTACGGTACGCGAATGATCGCGAAGAACGACTGGCTCCGCCCGCCCGTACCGAACCGCGTGGCGTAGATGCGAAGGAGCTGACCGGAGCTCTGACGGTCGACAATCTGGCGGAACTGCGCGATCGACGTCACTTCCTGACCGTTGACCTGAGTGATCAGATCGCCGGCTGCGAGATTCGATTCACCCGCGGGCGAGACTTCTTTCACGCCCGTGACGACCACACCCCGCGCGCCCTCGGTGATGCGGAACTGGCGCGAGAGCGCCGGTGTCAGCTCCTGGAGGGAGATTCCCAGCTTGTCCTGTGCTGGTTCATCAGGAGCAGACCTCGAAGGCGCTGCTTCCTCATCACCGTCCGGCGGACGTTCGGCCGTCACGGCATTCAGACTTCTACGCTGTCCGTCGCGGATCACTTCGATCCGGACACGCGTCCCCGGAGCCTGATCCGATACGTAATCGATCAGATCGCGAGTGCGCCGCACATCAACGTCGTCGACTTTGACGACCACGTCTCCGTGGAGAACTCCGGCTTTCTCTGCCGGCGCGCCCGAGGTGACTGCTTCAACGAACGCTCCGCTGATCGAGGGCAGGTTGAACGCCTCGGCGCGATCCTGGTCGACGTCGCGGACGTTGATGCCGATGTAGCTGCGGGTCACTGACCCTTTCTCACGGAGCTGCGGAAGAATTCGCTTGAGGACATTCACAGGAGTCGCGAATCCGAGATTCTGCGCGCTGGCGCGGATCGCGGTGTTGATTCCGATCGCCTCGCCGTTGATGTTGAGCAGCGGGCCGCCGGAGTTGCCGTAGTTGATCGCGGCATCCGTCTGGATGAAGTTTTCGAACGATTGTGTCGTCTGGCTGATCCCGAGGCTCCGGTTCTTGGCCGAGATGACCCCGACGGTCAGCGTATTTTCGAACTGGAGGGGATTGCCGATCGCGAGAGCCCAATCGCCCACCCGGATCGCTGCCGAGTCGCCGAGCGGCACAGTCGGAAGCGGCCCGTCGACATCGATCTTCAGAAGTGCCAGATCCGTCGCCGGATCGGTTCCGATGACTTTCGCCGTAACGTTCCGGCCTTCGTCTCCGTACTGGACCTGCACGCGCGTGGCACCCTCGATCACGTGATTATTCGTCACGACGTAGCCGTCGGGCGAAATGATGAAGCCCGAGCCTCCGCTGCGCTGAAGTCCCTGATCGTCACCTTCTGGTGCGCGTGGGTCCCGGTTAGGGTTCGGAAAGAAGAACTCGAACGGATCCACGCCGCCGCCGCCGCGGCGGCGCTCGCTGCGGTTGAACACCTCAGTGGTCGTAATGGACACGACTGCGGGCATGACCCTCTCGGCAACCGTCGCGAACGACGGAATCGTGACAGAGGGAACGGACCCCTGAGTGGTCTGGATCGGCTCCTGCGCCCGCGAGCTCCTCATCCACCCGAGATCCGCGGTCAGGATGATGCCGAAGACGACCGACGCGATGATGATCGCGAAGATAGAGAGATTACGCTTCATTCCGTGAGTCATAGGTTGCCTTGCTCCTCTTGAACGGTGCGAATATGGCTGCATTCCGGGTGCCAGAGGATGCCCGGAAAAGAAGCCATTGTCTTATTCGGACGACTGAACGCGTCAAATGTTTCTCGAATTACGCCGGAACAGGACCGGCACGCAGGGTGTTCACGCTTAGTTAACAATGGATACGCTTCGATTTAATTCGTTCTCGATCGGCGGAGTCACTGTCGACCCCCCGCTGGCGCTCGCGCCCATGGCCGAGGTGACCGACACATACTATCGCTCCCTCATCAAGGAGCTGGGCGGTGTCGGGCTCGTCGTCTCGGAGTTTGTCTCCTCTGAGGGCCTCACGCGGAAGAACAAGCGAAGTCATGAAATGCTTGCATTCCAGGAGAACGAGCGTCCCGTGGCCATCCAGATCTACGGCGGTGACCCCGACCGGATGGACGACGCCGCGGCGATCGTCGAGGCGAAGGGCGTCGACATCGTCGATATCAATATGGGATGTCCCGTCAAGAAAATCGTCAACTCCGGGGCGGGCTCGGCGATGCTCAAGGACTTCGACAAGGCGGCCCGGACAGTCGAGAAGATCGTCCGGCGGGTGAAGATCCCTGTCACGGTCAAGGTCCGTAAGGGTTGGGAGAGCGACGACGTGCTGCCGCTGCTCAAGCGCTTCGAGTCGATCGGGGTCTCCTCGATCGCCATCCACGGACGTACCCGGAATGAGGCGTACACCGGTGCAAGCGACTGGAACTACATCGCGCACGTGAAGTCCGAGCTGGGGATTCCGCTGTTCGGCAACGGCGACGTGAAGACGCCCGAGGACGCCGTCCGGATGTTCCAGCAGACGAAGTGCGACGGTGTGATGATCGGTCGCGCCGCCCTGCACAACCCGTTCATCTTTCGCGACATCAACGCCTACATCGCGGGTCGGGCATTCCCTGATGAGGCCGAGCGCCGGATCGAAGCGATGCGAAGGTATCTCGCGAAGATCGACGGCGCCCCCCAGATCGACAAGTGGAAGCTTCACAAGGCCCGGACCGTCATCGGTTGGTTTTCGCGCGGGATTCCCCACGGGAAGGACCTTCGTCAGGGCCTCCAGGACATCACGTCGATCGACGACGTGCAGCGGCTGCTCGATCTCGCGTCGGCAGGGTACGCGACGGGGGAGCTGTCGGCCGTGGTGTGAGTTGGGTTCTGGGTTCTGGGTTCTGGGGTCCCCCTCCCTCTCCCCGCCAGAGTCTGCGTCATTGACCGGGCTCAAAATTCGGGGAGAGGGTGGCGCGCGGTTTCGCGACGGATCTAGTTTCGCCGGAATGAGCGCGCCGGGTGAGGGGCAAGCATGTAGGTTTCCGCCAGAATCGTGAATGGCAACCCCTCACCCGGCGCGCTGCATCCCTCTGGTACGGAACGGCTTCGTGAAGTGGCGCGCCACCCTCTCCCCGAATGCACTTCCTGCCCACAAACGCAGTCCCGGGCGGGGAGAGGGGAGGGGCTAACGGGAAGAGACGCGCGCACCCCCCGGTTCTCACAACGTTCCTATGAAGCAGAAAACTGAAGCAGTTATCGATCCTCAGCAACCCGTCACCCGTGTCGGGATGATCTCCCTTGGCTGCCCGAAGAACCTCGTCGATGCCGAGATCATGCTGGGGCAGCTCCGGCAGGAGTCCGAGGTGACGATCACGAACGACCTCGACGATGCGGACGTCGTGATCGTGAATACGTGCGGGTTCATCGATGCGGCGAAGCAGGAGTCGATCGACACGATTCTCGAGATCTCCGGACGCAAGGGCAAGGGAGTCAAGCGGCTCGTCGTCGCCGGCTGCATGGTGCAGAAGTACCGCAGCGATCTCGAGGAGGCCATCCCCGAGATCGACGCGTTCGTAGGACTCGATCATCTCGATGCGATCACTTCCGCGGTGACCGGCGTGCCGATGGATGA
>JBGSYJ010000102.1:0-8128 GCA_041750915.1 Thermoanaerobaculia bacterium
AGCATCTATTCGAATGTCTTCTCCGGCGTCCACTGGGATGAGCAGGGTCTGATGCTCGAGGACATCGAGCGGATCGAGGTGATTCGCGGTCCGGGTGGGACTTTGTGGGGAGCCAACGCCGTGAATGGTGTCGTGAGCATCATCACCAAGAGGGCGGTCGACACCCAGGGGACGCTCCTGTCGACCTCGCTCGGCACCGGAGCGGCCGGTGTGGACGGCGCGGCGCGTCATGGTGGACGGTTGGGAGGGAACGGTCACTACCGCGTATTCGCGAAGTCCTTCGATCGACCCGGCTCACCGCTCGTGAGTGGGACGCGAGCAGACGACGACTGGGCCGTCACGCGCGCAGGCTTTCGAGCGGACTGGGATACAGGGGCCGGCGGCTTCACGCTGAACGCTGATGTCTATGACGGGACAGCCCGTGGAAAGAGCTTTTTCGATCCCGTTGCGACCAACAGCGAGATTCGCGGAGAACATGTCACCGGCAGCTGGACAGCAACGCAATCGAAGCGCTCGGAGACCCGGATGCAGGCCTTCTATCAGGACAGCAGACGGCGGTCGTTCAATCTGGACGAACAGGCGCGCACCTTCGACGTCGAGTTCCAGCACAATCTGACACTCGAACGGCAGCGTGCTTCCTGGGGGCTGTCGTACCGTTCCATAGACGACGAGATGGTGAGCAGAACCGGGATCCTCGTTTTCGGGGCTGAACGGCAGTCCGACGACCTTTTCACAGCTTTCATTCAGGACGAGATCCGGCTCCACCCGAAGCTCTTCGCCACCGTAGGATCCAAAGTCCAATACGAAGGCGCCTCGGGGGTACAGTGGCAGCCGAGCGTTCGTGCACTCTGGCTGCCGACACCACGGCAGAAAGTGTGGGCAGCGGTGACTCGCGCCGTCCGAACCCCCTCGCTTTCCGAGCGGGACCTGACGACCCGCCCGGGCGCATTTCCGACGGGACCTGGAAGCGCACTCCTGACGATCGAAGCGAATCCCGATCTCGAGTCTGAGTACGTGATCGCATCGGAACTTGGATACCGTGCACAGCCTGTGTCCAGCGTTACAGTCGACGTAACCGCGTTTCACAACTCCGCAGAAAATCTCATAGCCAATTATTTCGGGTCGTTTTACGTCGATCAGAATGGACAGGCGCGCCTCCCGATTCTCTACGGCAACATCCTCCATGGGGAGATCAGCGGGCTCGAGACGTTCGCAACCTTTCGCCCTTCGGCCGGCTGGGATCTATCGGTCGGGTACTCCTTCCTTCATACCGATCTCGTCTCAGACTTAGCGGAACCGATCGAAGCGACCACGTCGCCGCAGCATCAATGGCAGCTCCGCTCGTCGGTCACGCTGATGCCACGGACCGCGCTGGAGGCGGCGGTGTATTACGTAGGCGCCCGCCCCGGGCAGAATCTCGGGGACGATTACCGCATGGATCTTCGCGTTTCATCGGACGTCGGTCCCATGGAACTGAGTATCGCAGCAGAAAACCTGTTCGGCGGATCGCATCTCGAGTTCAACGGGGTGGTCGAACAGCCGTCGCTGGCTCCAACGTCTCAATCGGTCACGGGCCGCGCTACGTGGCGGTTCTGAGGACTTCTCGAAAGTGATACGAATCCAACAGGCTTGCCTGAGAGGCGTCATTCTGGCGCTGGTGCTCTCCGCCACATCGGCATCCGGCCAGATGACGGCGGGGGAATACCAGCTGAAAGCGGCCTATCTCTTCAATTTTGCGAAATTCGTCGAATGGCCTGCGGAACGCCTCCCCGCTTCAGAGCCGCTGGTCATCGGGGTGGTCGGAGACGACCGTTTCGGAACAGCACTCGATGACGTGGTCCGCGGGCGATCGGTGGGCGGAAGGCACGTCACGATCCGCCGCTTCGCCTGGAACGACTCGTTCGCCGGTTGTCACATTCTCTTCATCAGCTCCTCGGAGCTTCCATACCTTCAGAAAATACTCGGGGATGTGCGAGGCTCGAGCATCCTGACCGTGGCTGACTTCGATGGGTTCATGAGCCGCGGCGGCACGATCGAGCTGACGACTGCCGGCAGGCGGCTTCAATTTTCCGTGAATCTCGGACCGGCACAGGCCGCGCGACTGAAAATCAGCTCCAAACTACTGAACCTCGCCCAGGTCGTTTATACCCCCACCCAGAACCCAGGGACACGCTGATCGATCATGCGCGAAATATCGATCCAGCGAAAACTCCAGGGCATGATCATGCTGACGAGCACGATCGTGCTTCTGCTCGCGTGCGCCGCCTTTGTCGTCGTCGACCTGGCGAGCGCCCGGCACATGCTCAACCGTGACCTGCTCTCGCTCGCCGAAATCATCAGCGCGAACAGCACCGCACCACTGACGTTCGGCGACAGCGAAGCAGCGAGCGAGGTGCTTCAGGCGCTCGAAGCGAAGCCGTCAATCATAGGAGCGGCGATCTTCGCGAGCAGCGGCCCGCCGGTGGCAACTTATGGAGCCACCAACCAGATGCAGGGATCCTCGTTGTTCGGCTCTCTGAACAGAATCGAGATTGCCCGGGAAATCGTGCTCGACGGGGAAACGATCGGAACGGTATACATCGCTTCAGACCTTCGGGATTCTTTCACAGAACTGCGGCGGCAGGGTGCGCTGGCGGTCGGAATTCTCCTCGCCTCGCTGCTCATGGCGTACCTCCTTGCTTCGCGTCTTCAGCGTCTCATCAGCCAGCCGATTCTCGAGCTGGCGACTGCTGCGGCAAAGGTTCGGTCGCAGAAAGACTATTCGATCCGTGTGCTGCTTCCCGACAGCAAGGCTGCGGCCCACGAGTTGACCGAGCTGGTGACCGGCTTCAATCAGATGCTCAATGAAATCGAGCACCGCGACGAAGAGCTCTCACGTCACCGCGATGATCTGGAGCATCAGGTCGACGTTCGGACGGCCGAGCTCCGTTCCACCAACACGAAGCTGGCGGATGCAAAAGTCATCGCCGAGTCGGTGGCCGAGCTCAATGCGGACCTGAGCCGCCAGCGTGAAATGATTCTGGACGCCGCTGGCGAAGGAATCATGGGTATCGATGGCGCGGGAATTGTCACCTTCATCAACACAACTGGAGCTCAAATCGTCGGCAGGCCGGTAGAGCAGATCGTTGGCGTACCACTCCACGCCAGCCTCCACCCGAAGGACGTGGAGTCTGTCGATTGTCCGATGTGCGAAACGAGGAGCACTGGAAATCGCCCAGTTCAGACCACCTACTCGTTGTGCCTCGACTCCTCGACGATTCCCATCGAATACATCGCCACTCCGATGATTGAGAGTGAAGGCTGGCGCTCTGGGGGCGTCGTGATGTTCCGGGACATCACCGAGCGTCTTGCCATCGAACGGATGAAGGACGAGTTCGTTTCCACGGTGAGCCATGAGCTGCGGACGCCGCTCACCTCCATTCGCGGAGCGCTGGGTCTGCTCGGAAGCGGATTGATCGGAACCGTCGGGGAACGCGCAAAGCGGATGCTCGAGATCGCGATCTCGAACACCGATCGTCTGGTACGTCTGATCAACGACATTCTCGACCTCGAACGGATCGAGTCCGGCAAAGTAGAGCTCAACAAGACAACCGTCAATGCGGCGGAAGTGATGGAGGAGGCCGTGCTGGTGGTGCAGTCGATGGCGGACGCGGCCGGTGTATCGATCTCCCTCGAGAAGGTCGATGCCACGGCTTCCCTGGATCGCGACCGGATTGTCCAAACGCTCACGAACCTGTTGGGAAATGCCATCAAGTTTTCTCCGCCCGGGACGACTGTCCGGCTGTCCGGCTCCGTCGACCGGCGGAATTTCACGTTCAGGATCACTGACGAGGGACGGGGAGTGCCGGCCGATCAGCTCGACAACATCTTCGAGCGTTTCAAGCAGGTGGACGCGTCCGACTCGCGCGACAAAGGTGGCTCGGGCCTCGGCCTGCCCATCTGCCGCAGCATTGTGGCAGCGCACGGCGGGCGAATCTGGGCCGAGAGCGTGGAGGGACAAGGCAGTGCCTTCTGCTTCACCCTGCCGATGCCGACTGGCATGACAGCGCCAAGGGAGTCGATCAAAACCGTGGTCATCTGGGCTCAGAACCGGGAAATGAATCCGATCTCCGAGCGGCTGCAGGAACGCGGATTCACTCCAGTCATCATCGAATCTCTATCCGACCTTATGGAAACCGTGCTGACCAGGAAGCCTGACGCCGTGGTGCTGGATCTCCTCGGCGCCTCCGACCCCCGTTGGCGGTTTCTCGAAGCGCTGAAAAAGAACGCGGAAACCGAGAACGTCCCGATCATAGTCGCCTCGAGTCAGCCCGAGAGCCTGCTCCCACGCTACGTGGACCTGATCGCCCGCTGGATCCCGAGTCCGCTCAATGAACGGAAGCTTGTGGACGCCGTCTACACGGTCAGCGCTACGAGCAGCGTGCTTGTGATTGAAGACGATCTCGATCTGGCGAGAGTCATAACTGCCGGCCTTCAGGCGCGAGGCATCCATACCGTACATTCGATGACGGGAAAAGAGGCGATTGAAGCCTGCCAGCGTGAAGTACCGATGCTTGTCGTACTCGATCTCGTACTGCCTGAACTCGATGGATTCGAAGTCGTGGAGTGGATGCGGACGAAACGCGCGCTTTCGAGCGTCCCGCTGCTCGTCTTTTCTGCCCGCGAAGTTTCCGGCTCGGAGCAGGAGCGGCTGCGACTAGGCCCGACCGACTTCCTGATCAAGAGCCGGGTTTCGCTCGATGAGTTTGCCGACACTGTCATGAAGCTGCTGGGCACCGTCAGCCCGGGCAGGGAGATTCGACATGCAAGCTAGGCACATTCTCATCGTGGACGAC
The DNA here is from genome assembly GCA_041750915.1 of Thermoanaerobaculia bacterium. GTDB lineage: Bacteria > Acidobacteriota > Thermoanaerobaculia > Gp7-AA8 > Gp7-AA8 > JBGSYJ01. The sequence goes on from JBGSYJ010000102.1 coordinate 4,836, forward strand.
GAAGATGACATCCGCGAGATCGCAAGTCTCACGCTGGAGCTGACCGAGGGGTGGCAGGTGAACAAGGCGGGCTCGGGACGGGAAGCGATCGAAAAAGCACTGACATCGCAGCCTGACGCGATTCTTCTGGACGTCATGATGCCCGGGATGGACGGCCCCAGTACCTTCAGAATGCTTCAGGCGGATGCGCGTACTCGCTCGATCCCTGTGATCTTCCTGACGGCGAAGGTGCAGGCAGCAGACAAGCGGGGGTTCCTGCAGCTCGGCGTTTGTGGAGTGATCGCCAAGCCGTTCGATCCGTTGACGCTGGCAGCCGAGATCGCAGAACGTCTGAGTTGGAGCTGATCTCAACCTGATACCTTCGGCTACACTTCCCGCATGAGCCATTTTCGCTTCACGACTGCCGGAGAGTCGCATGGTCCGGAACTGACGGTGATCGTCACCGGAATGCCCGCTGGAGTTCCTCTGCGTCGCGAAAAAATCGACGCGCAGCTCAAACGGCGCCAGGTGGGATACGGCCGTGGTGGCCGGATGAAGATCGAGTCCGACGTAGCCGAGGTGACTTCCGGTGTGCGCGCCGGAACGACGCTCGGTTCGCCGATCTCGATGACGATCGTCAATCGCGATTTCGACAACTGGCGCGGCGCGATGGGTGTGTGGGAAGCCGATCCAGCCGAGATGCACAAACGGCGGGTCAGGGCTCCGCGCCCCGGACATGTCGACCTCGCCGGAGGAATGAAGTACGACCAGTCCGATCTCCGCAACGTCCTCGAGCGCGCCTCGGCTCGCGAGACGGCTGGACGCGTTGCTGCAGGAGCCATCGCCGCAGAGCTCCTCGCGCAGTTCGGCATCGAGGTTCGATCCTGCGTCGTTGCGATTGGTGGCGAGGGTGACCGGGACTACGCGCCTTCATGGCAGGAACTCGAGTCGATCGAAGCGGATTCAGAGCTCCGCGCTCTTCCACCCGACGTCGAGCCGGGCATGAAGAGAGCGATCGACGCAGCGAAAGAAGCCGGTGAGACGCTCGGCGGAGTAATCGTTACGATCGCGCGCGGCGTTCCTGTCGGGCTGGGAAGTTTCGTGCAGTGGAACGAGAAGCTCGACGGCCGCATCGCGCAGGCGATTCTGTCGATTCACGCCGTCAAGGCTGTCTCGATCGGAGACGGAATCGCCGCATCGCAGCGTGCCGGCTCCGAAGTGCATGACGCGATTTATCGAAACGACGAACGCGGCTATCACCGGACGACGAATCGCGCAGGAGGCCTCGAAGGAGGCGTGACGAACGGTGAGGACATCGTGGTTCGCGCCTTCATGAAGCCGATCTCCACCACGCGCCGCGGCCTGCCGTCCGTCGACATCGAGACAGGCGACGAACATCGCTCGCAGTGGGAACGGAGCGACGTGACCGCCGTGCCCGCGTGCGGCGTCATCTGTGAGGCGATGCTCGCGATCACGCTGGCCGATGCGCTGCGTGAGAAGTTCGGCGGCGATTCCCTCAGCGAGATGAAGCGCAATTACGATAGCTACCTCGCGCAGGTGGGGCGGTGGGGTGGGGGAAGCGAAGAATGATCATTTCTCGGGATTCCCTCACCCCTGACCCCTCTCCCGCCGGGAGAGGGGCACCACCACCCGCGGGAAGGGGCGGCGGTTCCCCTCTCCCGGTGGGAGAGGGGTCAGGGGTGAGGGAGCCCCAATTCTGACAACCCTTCAATGGACAAGCAGACACTCCGACGTACGCAGTTCCCCATCACGAAAAACGTGATCTATTTCAATCACGCCGCTGTGGGGCCGCTCTCGCGTGATGCGTTCGAGGCGATGGAGCGGCATGCGCGCGATCAGATGGAGTTCGGCGCGCTGCACTGGCGCGACTGGTACGCCGAGTATGACCGGTTCCGCGCTGTCGCATCCCGGCTGATCGGAGGCACTCCTGCCGAGATCTCCGTGCTCAAGAACACCTCCGAAGGCCTCTCGTTCGTGGCGGAGGGCTTCCGCTGGAAAGAGGGCGACAACGTCATCACCACCGATCTCGAGTTCCCGTCGAACGCCGTTCCGTGGCGCGCGCTCGCGAAGAGGGGAGTCGAGTGTCGTTTCGTCCGGAGCGAGAGCGGAAGCTATTCGGCTGCAGATGTCGATGCTCTCATCGATGACAGAACCCGCATCCTTTCCGTCTCCACGGCGGCATTTCACAATGGGTTCGCGCCCGAGCTCGAGGAACTGGGCAATCTTTGCGAGCACCGGGGCGTCCTGTTCTGCGTCGATGCGATCCAGACCCTCGGCGCGATCCGGCTCGACGTGAAAAGGGCGAAGATCGCATTCCTCGCTGCGGACGGGCACAAGTGGATGCTCGGACCCGAGGGTACCGCGATCTTTTTCTGTGACGAGCGGGTGAGGGAGCAGCTCGAAGTTCTCGAGCACGGCTGGCTGAACATCGACCGCAAGGGGCGCTTCCTCGACACGCCGATGGAGCTCTTCGACGATGGCAGGCGATTCGAAGCAGGCTCGCTGAACACGAACGGCATCTATGGTCTGCGCGCGGCACTGGAACTGATCGAGACGATCGGTGCGGAGGTGGTGGAGAGGGAAGTGTTGAGATTGGCGAACCGGCTCGCCGATGGGCTGGAGAGCGCGGGATTTCGGCTGGGAAGCCCGCGGCCGCTGTGCTCGGGAATCGTCGCCGTCTATCCACAGACTGTAGATTCAGCCGGCGCTGAAGGAAGCGCAGCGATGACCGCGGGCGGGCTGCACAGACGGCTCGAGCAGGAAGGTGTGGTCTGCGCGCCGAGGGAGGGGATGCTCCGCTTCTCCCCACACTTTTACAATGATGACGCCGAGGTCGATCGCGTGGTCGAGCTGCTGGGCAGTGTGATTCGGCCAATGTCATCTTGAGCGAAGCGCGGCAACGTAGAGGACTTGTCATCCCGAGCATGCGTGGGCGTGAAGGGAGGGGCGAGGGATCTCCGGCGACGGTACATAGTAAGTTCGTCACGGGACAGAGTCGACGTAAGAGCCTCTCCTCGAGGCAACTATGTACCATCGCTTGAGGTCCCTCGCCCCTCCCGCCCTTACAACCAAGCTCGGGATGACATGCGCGCGGCTATCCGGGAGGCTGGGCTACTGTCTACTGTCTACTGTCCCCAATTTGATTTCTGCCCCACTTTCCCTGATCATAATCAAAATAAATAATCACAGGTGGATCGATGGACCCCGTACTTCTCGCAGTGATTGCTTTTGCCGCCGGAGCCGCACTCTGCTGGCTCGTCCTGGCAGGGCGATTTGCAGGCCGCTATCAGCGC
>JBGSYJ010000103.1:0-17303 GCA_041750915.1 Thermoanaerobaculia bacterium
AGGCACGGCCTCCGGCGCGGATTACACGGCGTCGGCCAGCTCGATCAGCATTCCGGCGGGAAGCCTGACGGGAACAATCACGCTCACCGGTGTCGCCGATGCAATCGACGAAGCCGATGAGACGATCGTGGTCGACATCAGCACGGTGTCGAATGCGACCGAGTCGGGTACCCAGCAGGTCGTAGCAACGATCACGGACGAAGACAGCGCGCCATCAGTGACGCTGAGCCTCACGGGAAGCCCGCTGGCCGAAGACGGCGGCGTGGCAACGGTCACCGCGACTCTCGGCGCAGTGTCGGGGCTCGACGTGACAGTGAACCTGGCATTCAGCGGAACGGCCTCGGGCGCGGACTACGCGGCGTCCGGTCTGTCGATCAGCATCCCTGCAGGAAGCCTGACGGGATCGATCACGCTGACGGGTACTGCAGACGCAATCGACGAAGCGGATGAGACGGTCATCGTCGACATCAGCTCTACAACGAATGCAACGGAAGTCACCCCGCAGCAGGTGACGGCAACGATCACCGATCAGGACAGCGCGCCTTCAGTGACGCTGAGCTTGACGGGTAGCCCGTTGGCAGAAAACGGCGGCGTGGCCACGGTCACGGCAACGTTGTCAGGCGAATCGGCCTTCGACGTCACGGTGAATCTGGCTCTCAGCGGTTCTGCGATTCTCGATACCGATTTCAGTGTGTCGGGTCAGACAATCGTCATCGCGGCGGGTAGCCTGAGCGGTTCCATCGCGATCACCGCAATCCAGGACACGATCAGTGAAGGGGACGAGACAGTCGTCGTCGACATCGATAGTGTGATCAACGGCACCGAGTCGACACCTCAGCAGGTGACGGCGACCATCACAGACGACGAGGCAGTACCTTCGATCTCCGTCTCAGACGCGAGCCTCCTCGAGGGCGATTCCGGCTCTGCGATGATGCAGTTCACCGTCACGCTCTCCGGGGCGAGTTCACAGGATGTCACCGTGAACTACCAGACTTCCGGAGTCACGGCGACGGCTGGTTCTGACTACACGGAAGCAGGCGCTTCACTGACAATCACGGCCGGTCAGCTTTCCGGAACAGTCGATGTCGCAATCCTCGGCGACGAGCTCGCAGAGGGCGATGAGACGTTCACGCTCGGGTTGAGCGGTGCCGTCAACGCGACGATTGGTGATGCAACGGCCACCGGAACCATCACGGACGATGATTCGGCACCCGTCGCGGTCGCGGACGGATACTCAGTAGACGAGGACGGGACGCTGACTGTCCCCGCCAATGGCGTTCTCGGAAGCGATTCCGATGCCGACGGCGACAGCCTCTCCGCGACCCGAGTGAGCGGACCGGCCAACGGATCGCTCACATTGAATCTCGACGGCTCGTTCGTGTACACGCCGAGCCCCGACTTCAACGGCACCGACAGCTTCACCTACACGGTCAGCGACGGCTTCAACACATCCTCCGCGGCGACTGTGACGATCACCGTCAACGCTGTGAATGACGCGCCTTCGGCGGTCGCCGATAGCTACACCACCGCTGAGAATGTTGCGCTCACCGTCGCGGCTCCTGGAGTTCTGACGAATGACTCTGATGTTGACGGCGACACGTTGTCAGCGGTCAAACTGAGCGATCCGGCCAACGGGACCGTCACGCTGAATGCCGACGGATCCTTTGTCTATACGCCGAATCCGAACTTCTTCGGGGCCGACAGCTTCACCTATGCAGCAAACGACGGCTCGGTCAATTCGAACGAGGTCACCGTCAGCCTGACCGTAACCGACGCACAGGATGACCCGACGCTCACTTCCGTGGCGCCCGGCTCGATTTGCGAAGGCGGCCCTGAGTTCACACTCACGGTCAGCGGAGCGAACTTCGTATCTGGCGCGGTCGTCGAGTGGAACGGGAACGCCCGGGCGACGAGCTTCGTCAGTGCAACCCAGCTGACGGCGATCATCCCGGCGAGCGATATCGCTGAGGCGGGAAATGCCTTTGTCACGGTGACGAATCCTGCCGGCGGTGGAAGCTCGAACGTCATGAACTTCACAGTCGGCGAGGACACGGTCGCTCCGACAGTGACGGCGCCGGCGCAGATCTTCATCCTGCAGACTGAGTGTCAGGCAGGCGAAGGCGGGATCACGACTGCGACTTCGACACTGCTTGCCGATTTCCTGGCCTCCGCGACGGCGGCCGATGCATGCAGCACGGAAGTCGATCAGCTCACACCGCAGCTCAACGGAGTCGACATCGATGCCTCGACATTCCTCGGCGGCGGCGACAACCTGATCACATTCCGGTTCGTCGACAATGCGGGCAACGTCGGATCGGCGGATGCGAACGTCCGGGTCGTGCTTTACGGCGACATGAATGAAGACGGATCGGTGGATGCCACGGACCTCGTCATCATGGCGAACCATCTCGTCGGAAACATTCCGATGGGCACGGCTCCATTCACTGCGCCGATGCAGTTGATCGATCTGGACGCCAACTCGAGTCTGGATGCGGTTGATCTGGTCACGACAGCGCACTACCTCGTAGGAAACATTTCCTGCCTGCCGTACGCGAGCGGGCAGTAGGAGACGATGATGAAGAGACTGGTAGCGGTGGGGATGTTGGGCGCAGCGCTGACGCTGGCGCCTCTGGTGGAAGCATCGGAACTGCGTGCGCGGAAGCCGATCACCGAGGTAGTGCCGGATGGTGAGGCGAGGCTGATGATCTTTCCGGAGCGTGACGTGAAGCGCGGAAGGCTCATCGTTCCTGTGACGATCGACCTTCAGGACGTCACCGTCAACGATCGCCCTGCAGTGCTGGGCGGATACGTGGTGAAGGTGGAGTTCGACCCGAAACAGGTCGTCTATGAAGGCGTGAGTGGAGGTCTCGATCCGTACTTTGCGAGCGATCCCTTTGCGACCGCGCCCCTGAAAGCGAACGAGAACGGCGTTCTCCGGATCAGTGCGGTCCAGACGAACGTCGCGCTCCCGGTCGGAATGATTAATGTGGCGAGGCTGCGTTTCGCCGAGCTCGTTCCGGGTGGCTTCTCCTCGATCAAGCTCACGTTCGAAAGCGTCGCCTCGGCACTCGAGAAGGACGCCGATGGTCAGTTTCTCCGTAACCTCGAGATCAAGACCGAAAAGGAATCGAATCAATGAAGAGATCCAGTCAGATTCTTGCCGCGGGCATGACGATGCTTTTTGCGACCTCATCTCTGCTCGGACAGGCCGCGCCGTTTTCCTCACTCGCACAGGTGACGATCAGCGGTGCCGTCGGCGGTGTGCAGGCGGGCCAGACTTTCACGGTTGATGTTGATGTCGATCTCGCCGGAGTGACCGGAGGCTGCGGTGGAACGCAGGTGCCTGCAGTGCTGGGGGGCTATGCGATTCCCGTCAGCTTCGACCGCACGCGCGTACAGTTTGTTTCATCGGCCGCGTGCGACTCGGCCCAGTTTTCCGGCGCTCCAACGACTACCGACATTACCGGCGCGAATGCCGCAGGCAAGGTCTCGATCTCGGCCAGCCAGACGAACCAGCTCGCACCGACAGGGAACGTCTGTGTGGCGCGTCTGACGTTCAGGGCACTCGATGTTCCAGGCCAGGTCATCATCAGCACCGAGCCGTCGCCGAGTCTCAGTTCATCGTTCCAGACTTGCGCGGCCGGCAACGGGGGACCATCGTCGATTCCTGCAACATCGAGAGGGCTCGTCACTGAGGTCTCGAATGAGCTCGACGGGAGCATCATCCCGGTCGTGGCTTCGACTCCCGGCGGCTTCGGCTCATTTTTCAAGACGGCCGTTCAGCTTCACAATCCGACCGATGAGCTCATCGAGGGAAGACTCGTCTATCACCCTCAGCGGATTCCCGGAAGCGCCGCTGATCCCGTTCTCGAGTACAGCATTCTTCCGGGTCATACGCTGAAGTACGACGATCTTCTCCCCGAGATGAATCAGTCGGGCCTCGGGAGTCTCGACATCGTCCCGGACGTTGGCCCGTTGCCGCTGAGCGTCGTGCGCATCTTCAACGACGCGGGCGATGACGGAACGACGGGAATGACCGAGCTGCAGGTGCTCCCGACTGAAGCGATTCGCGAAGGACAGGAGGCGGCGCTGCTCACTCCGATCGATCCCGTCGCGGCCCGGTTCAACATCGGTGTTCGCACGCTGAGTGAAGGTGCGAGGATGACGGTCGTGATGAAGGACGACGAGGGACAGGTGCTCTCATCCATCACGAAAACTTATCCGGCTACATACTTCGAGCAGGTCTCCTCAGGTGATTTTCTTAGCCGTCAGATCGGGGAGAGCGAAACGCTCGTCTTCATTCTCGAAGAAGGCAGCGCCATCATCTACGGCTCGACCACCGACAACATCACGCAGGACCCCGCCCTGCAGATTGCGAAGCGGGTGAAATAGTCAACGATTGCCAAGGGGACGGAGCTCCGCACTTTGACTGCAGTTTGTCGAACTGATTCTCGGATCCTCCGTCCCCCGGCAAGTTCTCGCTCCCTCACCTTCTTAGAGGATCTCAAGGGCCTGTCATCCCAAGCTTGGTTGTGCGGGCGGGAGGGGCGAGGGATCTCACGCGTTAGTACATTCGTGATTGGGGATCAGTACTGAGCGGTAGCGGAGTCCGATAGGCGACTATGTACCATTGCCGGAGTTCCCTCGCCCCTCCCGCCCGCACAACCAAGCTCGGGATGACACCTGGTCCGTCCCTCGCACCCTGACCATGCCGTCATCCTGAGGCTCGGGAGCCACCCTCGCCGAAGCTCTTGACCGCTGCCAATTCCCGACGGACAATTGTTTCACACTTGTTACAACGTGAACGACGCCTTAACGAATCGGGGGACGCTAAATGAATTGCCTCGTGACCAGATTGATTTCGCTCGTCGTGGTCCTTCTTCTCTCTTCAGTGACTCTCGCAGCGCAGCAGGATCCTCCGGACCCGGAACCAACGCCCACACCACAGATTGAAAAGCTGACCGAGGAGATGACAGTCACCTCGCGAAAGCGGGAGGAGACGATTCAGGAAGTACCGTTTTCGGTCGCGGCACCTTCCGAACAGGATCTCCGTGACCTCGGAGCCGAGAACATCGAAGACGTGTCGGCGAACGTCGCGGGATTCACCGTTCAGAATCTCGGCCCCGGACAGAGCCAGGTGGCAATCCGCGGGGTGTCGGCGGGACAGATCGTCCGTGACCAGCCAGGGGTCAAGGAACAGGTCGGCGTTTATCTGGATGAGTCTGTGATCTCGCTCTCGCTCTTCACACCCGACATCGACCTGTTCGACATGTCTCGCATCGAGATACTTCGCGGACCACAGGGCACGCTCTTCGGTTCCGGCTCGTTTTCGGGCACGCTTCGCTACATCAGCAACGCCCCGGCCATCGGCGTATCCGAGTCGATCGGCGAGCTGACTTTCAGCTCGATCGATGATGGCGGTACGGGGGGGAGCGCCAAAGTTGCACTGAATGTTCCGATGGGGGACACAGCGGCGATGCGGGTCAGCGCTTACTACACCAGTTTCGGCGGCTTCATGGATGCCGTGCAGCCCGACCTCTCGGTTCGGCGTGACATCAATGATGGCGAAAGAATTGGAGTCCGGCTGGCTTTCCGTTTCGAGCCTAGCCAGCAGCTCACCATTACCCCGCGCCTCATCTACCAGGAAATTGACATGGACGGGTGGAACCGCATCGACGCGTTCAATATCCTTGCGAATCCGTTTACGACGACGAGGCCCGCGGTACGCCTCGGCGAACGGCAGCACTTCACTCAGATCGATGAACCTTTTACCGACGAGTTTCTGCTCGGCGACCTGAACATCGCATACGACTTCGGCGCAGCGACCTTGACGTCGATCACCTCGTACACCGACCGTGACGTGCTGGTCGTACGCGATGCCGGCGCTCTGACATCGAGCATCACGGGAGGCTCGATCGGTCTTCCGGAGAACGTCTATACGCTCGATTCCCCCCTTAACGACGCGACGACAGCACAGGCCCTCACTCAGGAAGTCCGTCTCGCGGGAGAAAGAGGTGGACTCGACTGGCTGGCCGGGATGTTCTACAGCAAAATCGATCGTGACTATGGACAGAGCCTTCTCGTCAGCGGATTTCAAACGCTGACTGATATTCCTACGGCGGGAAACTTCGGCGCAGGGCGCGATGTCCTTTTCTTCTCCGACCTGGAGTACGAGTTCGATCAGTTCGCGGTATTCGGCGAAGTGACATGGGCGGCTTCGGACAGGCTCGACCTTACCGGAGGTCTGCGCTATTACGACTTCCAGGAGGATCGAATCCAGACGTTCGACGGGATTTTCGCAGATCCCGGATCGATGCCAGGATCGACATCGGCCGATGGCTTCGCGCCACGTGTAATGGCGAGTTACAATCTGAACGACACTACGAGACTGAACGCGCAGATCTCGAAGGGCTTCCGTTTGGGTGGCATCAACGATCCGCTCAACGTTCCATTGTGTACCCCACAGGACCTCGTCACATTCGGAGGACGCGACGCCTGGGATGACGAAGAGCTGTGGAACTACGAGGTCGGGTCGAAGTCGTCCTTCCGAGATGGACGCGGCTCGTTCAACGTCGCTCTGTTTCACATGGATATCAAGGACCTGCAGGCGACAGTGACCGCAGGATCGTGCTCGTCGCGCGTCGTCTTCAACGTTCCGGACGCACAAAGCACGGGAGCCGAGGTTGAGTTCGAGCTCGCTCCGACGCCGAATTTCGATTTTGCGATTTCCGGCACATACACAAACTCCGAACTGCGATCGACCCTGACGTCCACTGACGCGGCGGGGAACGTGAGTGTCGTAGCTGGAATCGAGTCCGGCAATCGCCTTCCCACCGTTCCGGAATTTCAGATGGCTGCAGCGGCCTCGTACCGCTGGACCATGAGCCAGGGCTGGGTTGGCTACTCGACCGCGGCCTACCAGCACGTGGGCGATCGTTTCACGCAGATCGGTGATCAGGCTGATGGATTCGGGACCGTGAACCTGTTGTCATTCGCGCCGAACAACATCGGTGGCCCGTTCACACAGAATACGTTCACCTTCGATCCGAAGTTGCCGTCCTACGATGTGATCAACCTGCGATTCGGACTTCTCATTGGTGATTTCGACACAGCGATCTTCGTCAACAATGTTACCGACGAAGTTGCTCTGCTCGCGCTGGATCAGGAGCGTGGGTCGCGTGCACGCGTCGGATTCCTGACGAACTCGCCACGCACATTCGGCATCAGCACGCGCTTCAATTTCTAGGACGGCTCGCAGAGAAAAGAATCGCGGGCAACGCAATGATCTAAGTGAAGCAGCGAACGAGCGCGTGTCATCCTGAGCGGAGCGAAGGATCCCCTCAGGACTCGCTCTGCCGCAAGCAATCAGGGGATCCTTCGCTTCGCTCAGGATGACACTTCATTGAAGACAGACGGACCCTGTGCAACATTCGAACGGTAGTGATGGCGGCGTCTCGAGGCGAATCTTCATGGCGAGCCTCGCAGGCGCCGCCTCTCTGGCGTCCGGACTGGAGGGGCTCGCGTTGAAGACTTCCTCCACGCCTCGGATTGTGGTTGTCGGAGCGGGCGCTTTCGGGGGATGGGCGGCGCTTCATCTCGCCCGCCGCGGGGCGCAGGTCACGCTCATCGACGCATGGGGTCCGGGAAACCCGCGGTCCAGCTCCGGAGGCGAGACGCGTGTCATTCGCGCAATTTACGGCGCCGACCGCGTCTACGTCGAGATGGTCCGTCGCGCCTATCAGTTGTGGGATCAGCTGGCGGCGGTGACTCCCGAGCCGATTTACGTCGAGACCGGCGCGCTCTGGCTCCACCGCATCGATGACGCTTACGTTCGATCCTCGATTCCGCTTCTCGAGGAACTGGGATTTATCGTCGATCGGCTCACGATTGAAGATGCGGCGCGGCGCTATCCTCAGATTGATTTCAGTGGAATCGAATCCGTCTGGTTCGAGCGGCGCGCTGGTGCACTCTTTGCGCGCCGCTCATGCAGTGCGGTCCGGGATGAGTTCCAGAGTGCGGGCGGAAAGTACGTGACGGCGCACGTTGAACCGGGCCGTGTAGAAGGCGGAACCATGAGTGCGGTTCGGCTGTCCGACGGCACTCGCGTCGAGGCGGACGCTTACGTTTTCGCGTGCGGGCCGTGGCTTGGGTCGATCTTCGCTGAGGTGATCGGATCCGCGGTCCGTCCCACGCGACAGGAGGTCTTTTACTTTGGCACTCCACCCGGATCGCAGAAGTACGCACCCGGGAACTTTCCCGTCTGGATCGATTTCGGAGAGAGGATTTTCTACGGCTTTCCCGACCTGCACGGCCAGGGGGTGAAGGTCGCCGACGATACTCGCGGCGAGTTGTTCGATCCGACGGACGGGAACCGGGAACCGAGCGGCGAGGGAATTGCCCGCGCTCGGACCCTCCTGAAACAAAGATTCCCGGAGCTTGCAAAGGCACCTCTGCTGAAGGCCGAAGTCTGCCAGTACGAAAACAGTCCTGACGGTCATTTGATCGTCGATCGTCATCCCTCCGCCCGAAACGTCTGGCTCGTCGGTGGAGGCTCCGGTCACGGCTTCAAACTCGGGCCCGCCGTAGGTGAGCTCGTTGCCGATGGAATTCTCTCCGGCGCCCCGATCCCGGAGATGTTCGCGCTCGAGCGCCTCCGCGGCGTTGCGAAGCCGTCGACGCAGTTCGAGACGAAGACGGAGTCGTGAGAGGTTATCCCACAGGTGAATGAACATGTCATCCCGAGCCTGGTTGTGCGGGCGGGAGGGGCGAGGGAACTCCGGCGATGGTACATAGTTGCCTATCGGTCCCCGCCACCACGCCGTGCTGCTCCCGAAACTCCGATGTACTAACGCGTGAGATCCCTCGCCCCTCCCACCCACTCGCGCTTGCTCAGGATGACAAGTCCTCCAGATCTCTCGGGACACCCTTCCCATTCTTCCGCCACAAATTTCCACTACACTCCGCGTCATGGCTCTCACTGCGACGATGTTCAACATTTCCGTTCAGCTCGCTGACGCCGACCGGGGTGTTTACGAGTCGCTCGATCTCCGCATGGCACGCCAGCCTTCGGAGACAGCCGAGTACATGACGACGCGCCTTCTCGCCTACTGCCTCGAGTACACCGAAGGCATCGCGTTTACCGAAGGCGTGGCGTCAGGCGATGAGCCGTCGGTCATCGTCAGGGACCTCACCGGCCAGATCAGAGGTTGGATCGAAGTCGGGATGCCGTCCGCCGAGCGCCTCCATCGGGGCAGCAAAGCGGCGGATCGTACGGCCATCTACACCCACCGCGAGCTCCGGCAGGTGATGTCGCAGCTCGCCGGAGCAAAGATCCACCGCGCGGACGAGATCCCGATCTACTCGTTCGATCGGGGATTCGTCGAAGCTCTCGCTGGGAAGATCGACCGGCGTACTGATCTCGCCCTGACGGTTTCCGGTCAGCACCTTTTTGCCGATGCCGGAGGCACGTCACTCGAGTCGGCGATTCATCAGCAGATGGTCGCGACGCCGTAAACACCTCACAAATCGATCCCAGTGCTCGAGAGTAGTAGTCAGTAGTCAGTAGCCAGTAGTCAGTAGGCCACCCGACCCGGACGAAGGCCGAAGGGCTCCAAGCGGCTTTAGAGTTTCAGGATGACTTCTAACCCCTACTGACTACTGACTCCTGGCTACTGACTACTTCCTCCCACCCCCCCGTATTTTTCCCTGCCCTCCTGCGACCTACACGCAGGAGATCAAGTCATGGGCATATCACGACACGTCGTATTCATTCTTCTGGCTGGAGTTGGACTTCTCTGTCCAGCGGCGCTCCTCGGTCAGGCCGGCCCCTTCAGCGGTCCGGGTGAGTTGAAGCTTTCCACAAACCTGAACAGCATCGCCGCTGGTGACCGCGTCGAGGTCGACCTCAGCGTCGATCTCACGTCCGTCGCCGGACGGAGAGGCAACGGCAGTCCGACTCCTGCAGTGCTGGGCGGCTACGTCATCCAGGTCTCGTTCGACCGGAGTCATCTTCGATTCGAATCGGCCCGGGGCGGTACCAGGGAGTTCGCGCAGGAGCCGACTTACAGGATGCCCGCGCTGGCAAATGCTTCAGGAAACGTCGCGATCGCCGGTGTACAGACATCATCCGAGTCGCCTGCAGGCAAGGTTCATGTCGCAACGCTGACGTTCACCGCACTTCAGGGCGGCATGGCTTCGGTCACCGCAACAGCCGACAGTCTCTCCAGTGCGTTCCAGATGCCTGCGGCAGGTCCTTCCGGACTTCTCGCCTCGGGCGCGCAGCTCACGATGGGTATTCAGCCTTCGAGCAGTTCGGTTCCCGCGAAGCTTCCAGCGACGATGATCCCGGTGGTCGGATCGCTCGCCGGTAGTGGAGGCTCGTTCTTCCGCACTTCCATTCAACTTCACAACCCGAGCAAAGCACCGGTGTCGGGACGTCTGCAGTTTCATCCCCGCGGTGTTTCAGGTCGCGATCCCGGTGCATCACTCACGTACTTTCTCGCACCGGGGCAGAGTGTCGAATACTCAGACGTCGTTGCGGCGATGGGAAGAAGTGGCCTCGGAACACTTGATGTGGTGGCCGACACAGGCTCTCTTCCCGTGACATTCGCACGCTTGTTCAACGATGACGGCGATGGTGGCACGAGCGGCATGGGCGTCGACGCTGTCCGGCCGGAGGATGCACTTGCGAAGGGCAGCCGCACGGTGCTTCTCGTACCCTCCGATCTGAAGGCATCGAGGTTCAACGTCGGTTTGAGAACACTCTCGGACGGAGCGACGATCCGCATCACGATCGCCGACCGGGACGGCCGCGTCATGACATCGTCGTCGCGGACATACCCTGCAAATTTTTTCGATCAGCAGAGCGGTGATTCATTAGCCGGTCTGACACTGAGCGGGAGCGAAAGTCTCACGATCGAGCTCGAAAGCGGCAGCGCGATCATTTACGGAGCAACAACCGACAACAAAACACAGGATCCGACTCTGCAGTACGCGCGACTTCTGCCTGTCGAGTAAGACCAGGGGAGGGCGAGAGCCCGCCGGCAGTCGAAAACCGAGCTGCTGTGGAGTGGGACAGGGGTGAGCCGAATCTGGCTCACCCCTTTTTTAGGTGAAAGTAGAGGGACATTCCGATGTCCCTCGTTCCATGCGTGACCATGTACGGCATATGGGGCATTCATCCCGGGATGTGGCCCAGCTTACAATGCCGTTCATGGAAGACTCGAACGGACTCAAGCTTCACATCGGATGTGGCCAGGTGGCGCTTCGCGGTTGGGTGAACATCGACAATCAGCCGCTTCCCGGAGTCGACAGGGTGCTCGACGTGACGACCGGGTTGCCATACTCAAACGCGTCGTTCATCTTCGCCGAGCACTTCATTGAGCACCTCTCCTACACGGACGCGTCGCGATTCCTGAAAGCCTGCCGGGCAGCCCTGCTTCCCGACGGAATTCTCCGTCTGTCGACTCCGAATCTCGACTGGGTCTGGATGACGCACTATCACAAGGGAGCCTGGCGCGACGCAGCGGACGAAGTGAATGATTGCTTCATGCTCAACAAGGCGTTCCGCGGCTGGGGCCATCAGTTTCTCTACAATCTGGAAACTCTTCGGGCGACTCTGCATGCGACGGGATTCGCCGAGATCGAGATATCGTCCTACGGCCAGAGCCGGCATACCGCACTGCAGAACCTCGAGAAACACGAGACCTACATCGACGATCCGGATATGCCCCATGTGCTGGTCGTCGAAGCACGGGGGACGATGCGTCCCTCTGCGCCGTCCATCGAGAGTCCGTTGAAAGACTTCCTGCAGGCCACCTCCTCGCGCTGAGATACGGCGATGGAGGCTGTGTTCGGAGCTCTCGCGTTCGTTGTCATCGTGATCCATTTCGGGTTCATCTGCTTCGTCGTGCTCGGCGGTCTCGTTGTGCTCCGATGGCCTCGCTGGATCTGGCTGCATCTCCCGGCTGCGATCTGGGGCGTTCTGATCGAGTTCGCCGGCGTGAGATGCCCGCTGACCCCGCTCGAAAAGTGGCTTCGCTCGCTGGGGGGCCACGATGTCTATACCGGCGGCTTCATACAGCACTACATCACGTCGATCGTCTATCCCGAGGGACTGACCCGTGAGATGCAGTGGGTACTCGGCGCGTTTCTGGTGATCATCAACTCCGTGATCTACTCGAGGGTGTACATGCAGTGGCGGCGGAGGAAGATGCGGGGGAGGGCGTAGTGGGGGGATGTGAACGGGCTTGTCATCCCGAGCTTGGGCGTGCGGGGTGGAGGGGCGAGGGACCTCCGGCGATAGTACATTGTTGATTCGTCACCAGAAAGAATCGCAGTGCGACCTCACCTCGAGGCAACTATGTACCATCGCATGAGATCCCTCGCCCCTCCCGCACACCCACGCTTGCTCGGGATGACAAGTCCTTAAGATCGCAGTGCGACCGTTGAGGTTCGTGAATCGCGCAAGGAGTTCGACAGATGACCACACCAACCTGGATGATTTACGGCGCGAACGGCTACACCGGTGAGCTGGCCGCGAGGGAAGCCGCTCGTCGCAAGCTCCGGCCGATTCTTGCCGGGCGCGATGGCGAGGCCGTCGCACGACTGGCCAGCGAGCTCGGTCTCGAAAGCCGGAGCTTCTCGCTCGACGATCCCGATCGGGCGCGCGAGTCGCTCGCTGGCGTCACTGCCGTGCTGCACTGCGCCGGCCCGTTCATGAGGACGAGCGCTCCGATGGTACGCGCCTGTCTCGAGGCGCGCTGCCACTACCTCGACATCACCGGTGAGATCGCCGTCTTCGAAGCGATCATGAGACTCAACGACCAAGCGAAGGCCGCAGGCGTCGCGCTTGTCCCGGGTGTCGGGTTCGATGTGGTGCCGACGGACTGTCTGGCTGCGATTCTCGCCGGCGAGCTGCCGGAAGCGACCGAGCTGACCCTCGCTTTCTACTCGAAGGGCGGAACAATCAGCCGAGGAACGCTGACCACGATGATCGAGAGCCTTCCAGCTTCGGGCGCGATCCGAAAGGACGGCCGCATCGTACCCGTTCCGATCGCATTTGACGGACGCGAGATTCCGTTCAGCATCGGCCCGCGTTACGCGATCACGATTCCCTGGGGCGACGTCTCGACTGCGTGGCATACGACGTCGATTCCGAACATCCGGGTGTACTCGGCGACGCCGCGCCGCGCGGCCGCGCGAATGCGAAGGTTCGCACCACTCATGCCGCTCGCAGCCCGATGGCCACTGAAAAATTTGCTCCTCGGGTGGGCGGCGAAGCGGACGGGTCCCGATGCCGCGATGCGCAACTCCGCGCGGATGTACCTCTGGGGAGAAGTGCGCGACGCATCTGGTTGCGTCGTCACGACGACGATGGATACGCCCGAGGGCTACGCGTTCACCGCAGTGTCTGCCGTCACTGCCGCCGAGCACGTATCACGCGGAGACGTTGCGCCTGGAAGTTTTACTCCCTCACGCGCGCTCGGAAAGGATTTCGCGGAGAGACTTCCGGGAGTGAAGCTTGATCCGATCGTGCGGGTGAGAGGGGAGTAGTCAGTAGCCAGTAGTCAGGAGTCCTCTTGCAGTAGTCAGTAGTCAGGAGTCAGTAGTCAGTAGCCCGCCCTCCCGGCTTTCATCCGGTAATGTTGAGGAGATCGGTTCGTCTGGCTACTGTTTCGTGTCGAATGGCGGGCGCGTCCGGGTATACGGGTTGGGAGGGCTACTGACTCCTGACTCCTGACTACTGACTACTGCAAGAACTTCACAGCCGCAGTTGCCGTCGTGATTTAGGTTCACCTCGCCGGACCTCGAATCGCATCACGCTGATCGTTGCGCCGCTGTCGAGCTCCGCGCGGACGCGCCACGACCCGGGTGAGATGTTCTGCTTCCAGCTGTATCCGCGATATCCGCCCTGGCGTCCCCCTGCCACAGGAAAAGAGACCGTGCTCATGGTTTCCCACACGCCCGAGCGCGGATCGGCGCGCTCCCACCTGTGACGGAGGACCGTTTCCAGGCCGCTCGGGGCGAAGATCGACGTGAAACAGTACAGGCGTCCTCCCGGGTAATGAATCGTCGGTCCCGACGGCCGCCACCGCTCCAGCGGCGGCCTTCGCTCGACGGTCACCAGGTAGTCACTGCCGACCCTCTCGACGCCATGCGCGATCATCATCTGCTTCTTTACGAGAGGGACCGGGGGAATCGCGTTGAAGAAGTGCAGGAGAAGCAGCACGCCCGCGACCACCAGTGCCGGCCACATCCGATCCGACTCCTGCCGGCCGGCGATGCGTACGACGCCGACGAATGCGAGCGCACAGAGCGTGCTCACGTAGAACCATAGCGGATGAACACTGCGAAACAGATGCGGAAGTGCGAAGTTGAACAGCATGATTCCGCACACGGCGAACAGCGTCCAGGAGACCGTGAGCTGCGAATAGCGCTTCTCGAGAAACTCGTTCGCGATCAGCACCACCACCAGGAGCGCGACCACGGCGAGGCTGGGTAACGCGCTGGAGCTGAGAAAATAGAAAATCACGAGCGCGCTGAAGATTCCGCCGAAGAGGAACTGAAGCGCGTAGTTCAGATAGCGCGAGAACCGGAACTCTACCGCTCGCCCGATCAGAATGAGAATCACTGCCGCGGCCGTGTAGTAGCCGAACAGGATGACGAGGTCGAGCGTCGTGATGGTCCGGCCGAGCGTGACTGCATCCCAGAGAAAACCGGTGAGGAATGCTGCGGCGGGAAAATAACGGCGCAGCCGGTCCCTCAACCGGCCATGCGAGGCAGCGACCTCCGGCCCCGCGGGCTCGACCGTCGATGCGTTGTCCGACGAATCGAGCCCGGGGCCTTGCATCGCGACTAGATCGAGGCGGAGTTGCCCGGACGGATCGAGCGAAGCATCGTGATGAACGCTGCACGCTCGGCCGATATCGTGGCGTCAGGACCCGTCAGTTTGAAGAACCACGGACCACCTTCACCCTCGACGACCGCTGCCAGAAGTTTCGAGTTCGGCTGAGCAGTCGTCGGCCCGCTGCCCATCATGCTGGGCTGGAGCGTACCGCTCTTTTCGATCATGGAGATCTTGTAGCCTCCCGTTTCGAAGCCCTCGCGAACCGGTTCGCCGGGCCCTTCCATCTGGTCAGCCCAGCGCTGGAGGTTCTGCTCGACACCACCGCCGCCTCCCGGCCCGAAGAAGAACACGGCCATCTCTCCGGATCCGGCCGCTCCCGGAATCGTTGCCTGTGCCATGCGCATCGAGGAGCTGGGGGTCGCGGAAGTCCACGAAGCCGGCAGATCCCAGGTGATCGCACTGCCACCCACAGCGGCCGGTGCCGCGTCGGCATTCCCGTCGATCGGTGGATGTCCAGGAGGCAGGCCCCCTGTCGCCGTCGCAGCCTGAGCGCCGGCATCCTGGCCCGGAGCCGGTGCCTCGTCATTACACGCGGGAAGGAGCAGTAGTGAGATGAGAAGTGGCGCTGTCTTGATGAGTTTCATCAGGTCTCCGTTAGATGAGTGAATGCTTGTCGGGTGTGACGATACCGAATCCTCAGACGAATGAGAAGCGATGCCGCAGCTTCATTGCTCCTAATAACTCAAAGCTTCGTATCTCATTCTGTTACAAGCTGGTTAACTGCCCACATTTTTTTCGGATTTCCCACTAACCTTTGCGTCTATCTGACGTCTGAAGCGTAATAGAGCGTATGAGAACACGGGGAACAACAGCCATGAAGGAGTCGGTGATGCGGACGACGGTGCTTCTGTCGATGCTGATGCTGACGACTGCCTGCGGAGTCGTCGAACAAAAGAAAGATGCCGCTCTTCGCACCCTGGGGAAGGCAACTCTCAACGGCGTCTTCCGTCTCGCGAGCGCCGACGGCACGACGTCTACGGGCCGATTCACCGAAGCGGTCGTCAGTGAGGCTTCGCCCTCGCCAGCGTCTGCTCAGAGCGTTGCTCCTGCTCCCGTTTCACTTGCGAAGGCTTCCGAGTCCGTGAGCGCAGTCGATCCTGTTCCGTCGGTGTCGCAGGGCACGCCGGCCGAGGGGTCGTTCGAGTTTGCGTACTCGCGCGTTGCGGACCTGCCGGAATCGCTTCCCGCGATGCGTCTGCTCGTCCGGTCCCGCGAAGGAGACAAGGTCCACGCAGAGTACGCAAGAGTCGTGAAGAAAGTGAAATCAGAAGAGCTCGCGATCCACAGCGAGGCGATGAAACAGGCGGTAGCCAACGCGAGGGTTGCGGTCGCGGCTCATGCCGAGCGGCCTCTGCACATCGCGGACTTCGAGGTTCACTTCGCTGAGCAGCTCGACACGGTGGGGCTGATTCCCAGCGCTCCCCCTGCGCCAGCTGCTCCGGCGAAGGAGTGCTCGACCCAGCTGCGTACTGCGAGCTGATCTCTCCGCGCGGGGAGCAGTGTCATCCTGAGCGAAGCGAAGGATCCCCCCAAGCCTTGCGATACTGCCAGTAGTGAGGGGATCCTTCGCTTCGCTCAGAGGTTGTGAAAAAATCAACCAGGATTGTGTCATCCCGAGCGTCGAGCGAGGGATCTGGGCGGTGGCTCCCTCTAAAAGACCCCCTCCCAGATCCCTCGCTCGACGCTCGGGATGACACAATCGCGATTAATTCACAGCCTCTCAGGATGACAAATCCGGCAAACTTCCCTCCACCGGACCCTCCTCGTTGCAGTGAAGATCTCTTCGTCTCTCGAGATCCTCTTTCACGGCTCGCTTGAAATTGTCGATGCCTCCGACCTCGAGCATCTGCTTTCGGTATTCGCTGATCTCGACCACTTCGAGACGCATGCTGATCTTGCGGAATGCCCGAGGCAGTTGACCGGGAACCTGGACGTGATGAAGGCCGCGGCTGTAGGCGATGAGCATTCTTCCTTCCGGGATCGCTTCGAGGATATCTGCAATTCCTCCACGCACAGTCATCGGCTGGCCCTGGAGGTCGAGACCGTTCGCCCGTTTCATGCGCCCTTCAGGGGTGATGATCACCATCGAATCACTTTCGATCCGCTGCAGAACGGCGGTCCAGGTATGGTCACGCTCCCGGGTGATCGAGACGACATTGCTCGCGACGAAGCGGAAGAGCGCGCCGACGATCGGCCGGCTGATCGTTTTCTCCGCGGCCGGCACCACTCCGTAGCGGGCGATGCGCCAGACGAACCGGTTCGGGACCGCGCCGATGAATATGGGCTCGAAGAGACTCGTGTGATTCAGGAACGCGACGACACGAACTCCGCTCCACGGATGTCTGGGAACGTTCCCGACGAACTGCATGTCGTGGCGGTAGAACACCCGGCTGAG
>JBGSYJ010000104.1:0-2265 GCA_041750915.1 Thermoanaerobaculia bacterium
ATCACACAGATGATCGAGGAGAAGATCGCGAACGGCGGGAAAATCTCCTTCGCCGACATGCAGGCGATGCAGGCCGACACGGTCCTGCTCGACGCGCAGTATTTCGTTCCATGGATCGAGCAGGCATTCGCGAATGCGCAGACGAGCACGCATCCGCTGCTGAGCCAGTTCGCCGCCTCACCGGCGATCGGCGCAGCGATCCAGCGCCTCTCGAACTGGAACTTCTCGACGCCCACCGGAATCCCGCAGGGCTACGATGCGAGCGACGTCAACGGTCAGCTCGGGACGCCGTCAGCGACCGAGATTGCTCACAGTGTCTCCGCGACGATCTACAGTGTATGGCGAGGACGGCTCATCGCGAACACGATGGATGCACTCCTTGGTGGCATTGAACAGCAGGGCCGACTTCCAGCCGGCTTCCTTCCCCGCCCGGGCAATCAGGAGACGATGAATTCTCTGCGGCATCTGTTCGACAACTGGGAGGAAACGCGAGGAGTCGGCGCCGCCGGACTGTCGTTCTTCAACCTTCCACCCGCAGCGGGGAATCCCGCGCCGGAAATCCGCCGCGATATTCTGATCCTTCAGAGTCTTGCCGACGCCATGGGATTGATCACCAGCGAGGCTTTTGCACCTGCATTCAACCGGTCGACCGATATGAACACGTGGAACTGGGGCAAGCTGCACCGCCTGGTTCTCGATCATCCGCTCGGAGGCGCACTCAACATCCCGCCGGCGGGCGGGGCATTCCCTCAGCCACTTGCCGGGCTGCCCGGGATACCGGTCGATGGAGGCTTCGGCGCAGTCGACGCGTCCGCGCACGGCGTACGCGCGAACGGCGTGAACTCGTTCATGTTCGGTAGTGGTCCCGTGCAGCGCTTCGTCGCGGAAGGTCGGACGAGCGGCATCGTCGCCGAAACAAGTCTGCCGGGCGGCACGAGCGGAAACGTCGCGAGCCCGTTCTACCTGAATCTGCTTCCGATGTGGCTCACCAACGAAGCGTTTCCGACCGAGCTCCGGCCGGCCCTGCGGATCCCCTGGATTCGCTGAGTCGTTTCCCTCCATGTGGCAGGGCCATCCCAGGCCCTGCCTCTTCAGTATCGTGAAGATGTACAGGCACCTAGAGCCACCAATATGACGGTGCAAGCTCCAGGTGTCGTACATCTTCACTGCTCGAAAAGGCAGGGCCTGGGAAGGCCCTGCCACATGGAGCGCACGCTCATCATTCTTGAAGCACCGCAACCGAATCTGCCATGATGCTCCTTGCATACAGGGGGCCCCATGTTCAGTTCGTCGGATCGACGCCGCATTACCCTACCGTTCCTCTCGCTCCTGATCGTTCTCATCACAGCCGGCTCGCTCGAAGCGCAGTCGCGCATCTTCAACGGGACATTCGACAGCAACCTAAGTGGCTGGGTGACGGCGGGAGATGTCGAGTGGTCACCGGTCAATGCGAGCGGGACGAATTCCGGTTCGGCGCGTATATTTCCCGATGGCCAGATCGGGCTCGGCTTCCTCTACCAGATCGTGCCGGTGCAACCGGGTGAACGGCTCCGGTTTGAGGGTTCCGTTCGGGTCGACGGAGAAACCCTGGCGCTCCTGACGCTCGCGTTCTGCGCAACGAATAACTGCATCGAGGGAGATGCAGAGGAAGAACCGATCGCATCGGAGGGATTCGCCATTCCTTTTGGCAGCGGATTCCAGAAGCAGTCGACGCTCACGACTGTGCCGCCAGGGGCAACGATCGCGGTCGCACTTCTCCTTCCGACGGTCCAGTTCGGCGGCAACGTTTACTACGACGACATCATTCTGTCATCTGGCGACGAGCCGATTGTCGTCGTCACTACCTCCCCCGATGCTCTAGTTCAGACGGTCGCGGGCGGCGCAACGACGACGTATACGCTTCAGAACATCGGTACGACACCGACGCAGATCACGCTCTCGCAGGACGGCGACTTTTTTCAGCAGAGTCCATCCGGTTTTACTCTCGAGCCGGGAGCATCGCAGGTGGTCACCGTTACTGCCCTTCCCGCAACTCCCGGACTTCGGGAAGGACGGCTGATCCCGCAGGGGAACGGCGTCCCCGCAGGTCTCGCGATTCCGATACGCGTCCTCACGTCGGAGCCGCCCGGCGGTCCTGTCGAGGCAACACCCGCCACAAACCGCGTCGATCTGTCCTCCGATGCAGGAAATCCTGCCGCTGGCTCAGTGCCGTTTACAAACAGCGGCACCGGCACCTTGCGAGGTACCGTCGTCTCTGATGTCGAC
>JBGSYJ010000105.1:0-8706 GCA_041750915.1 Thermoanaerobaculia bacterium
ACGAACGAATCGTCTTCATTGAGAAACCGCTTCTGCACTTCGAAGTCGCAGTGCTCGGTCAGCCCCGAGATCTCCACACAACGGCGGAGCGCCATCTCACCCCAGTTGCCGCCCGTCTTGGGATTTCCGAGGGCTGCCGCAACTTTCGACGTCTGCTGGCGAGTGGCGTCGGTAGCATTCGTGAGCTCCCTGAGCTGCTGGCCGAGCTGCCCGGCAAACGTCATCCGCTCCCTGTCGCTCGCTTCGAGCTTCGCCTGATAGGCAGTGAGCATGTCCCGCACAGGTCCGAGAAGTGAATCGATGTCGCCCGTCTTCGTCTTGAGCGTCGTATCGATCTTTTCGTTGGCGCTGGCGAGCTGAGGAGCCACGACATCGGTGAGCGTCTTCATCGCCTGCTGCAGAGCTCGTTGCGAGAGTTGTGCGTAAGCGCCCTCCAGCTGCTGCCTCGATTCAGCCACGAAACGGCTCGTCTCCTCGGACTGCCTCTCGAGCTCCGCCAGTCGAGTGGCCGCTACCGTGCGTGCGTGCTGTTCACTGGCGATCGCTTCGCGCGAGCGCGACAGTTCCGCTTCGATGCGGCTCCTCTCGCGGATCTCCAGATCCCGTTCCGCAGCCGCGCGCTGGTAGCGGCCTGCAAATCGCCCTGCCAGGACGAGCCAGCAGAGTGCGGCTCCAGCGGCAAAAGCAATCACTGCGAGAAGTACGGGGTCCATCGATCCACCTGTGATTATTTATTTTAATTATGATCAGGGAAAGTGAGTTGGAAATCAAATCAGGAGTCAGGAGTCAGGAGTCAGGAGTCAGTAGCCCCCTCCCGCAGCAGGCGCGTGGTGTCGAACCCGAGCCGGTAAATTGTGGCGAGGGATTAACAACGTGTCATCCTGAGCGCAGCGACGGATCCCCTGAGTTCTTGGATATGCGCGAGTACTGTGGGGATCCTTCGCTTCGCTCAGGATGACACTGGGCTCATCACACTGCCCAGCAGCTCGACCACGCGATCGACCTCGGCGTCATCATTGTAAAAGTGTGGGGAGAATCGGAGCATCCCCTCCCTCGGCGCGCAGACCACACCTGCCTGCTCGAGTCGTCTGTGCAGCCCGCCCGCGGTCATAGCTGCGCTTCCTTCGGCGCCGGCTGAATCTACAGCCTGTGGATACACGGCGACGATTCCCGAGCGCAGCGGCCGCGGGCTTCCGAGCCTGAATCCCGCGCTCTCCAGCCCATCGGCGAGCCGGTTCGCCAATCTCAGCACTTCCTTTTCTACTACCTCCGCACCGATTGTCTCGATCAGTTCCAGTGACGCGCGAAGCCCGTATATCCCGTTCGTGTTCAGCGAACCCGCTTCGAATCGCCTGCCATCGTCGAACAGCTCCATTGGCGTATCTAGAAAGCGCCCCTTGCGGTCGATGTTCAGCCAGCCATGCTCGAGAACTTCGAGCTGCTCCCTCACCCGCTCATCACAGAAAAAGATCGCGGTACCCTCGGGGCCGAGCATCCACTTGTGTCCATCCGCAGCGAGGAATGCGATCTTCGCCCTCTTCACGTCGAGCCGGATCGCGCCGAGCGTCTGAATCGCATCGACGCAGAAAAGTACCCCTCGGTCCTCGCAAAGATTGCCGAGTTCCTCGAGGTCAGGCGCGAATCCGTTGTGAAATGCCGCCGTCGAGACGGAGAGAATGCGCGTCCTGTCATCGATGAGGGCGTCGACATCGGCAGCCGAGTAGCCTCCGCCCTCGCTCCGGACGAAACGACACTCGACTCCCCTCTTCGCGAGCGCGCGCCACGGAACGGCGTTCGACGGGAACTCGAGATCGGTGGTGATGACGTTGTCGCCCTCTCTCCAGCGGAAGCCTTCCGCCACGAACGACAGGCCTTCGGACGTGTTCTTCAGCACAGAGATCTCGCCAGTCGAGCTTCCGATCAACCGGGCGGCTACATCACGGAACCGGTCATACTCGGCGTACCAGTCGCGCCAGTGCAGCGCGCCGAACTCCATCTGATCGCGCGCATGCCGCTCCATCGCCTCGAACGCATCGCGGGAGAGTGGCCCCACCGCAGCGTGATTGAAATAGATCACGTTTTTCGTGATGGGGAACTGCGTACGTCGGAGAGTCTGCTTGTCCATGAAAGTCAGAATCGATCCCTTCAAGCAACCAACTTGAGATCCTGGTCTGGTCGAAGAAGGCAATGTTTAATGTTGAAATTGTGAATTATGAATGTTGAATGAAGACCGGGGGCCAATTCAGCATTCAACATTCACCATTCAACATTCAACATTCGGGCTTCCTGGAAGGCTCATGATCAACTTTCGCCTCACCCACCCCAGCGCCCCACCTGCGCGAGGTAGCTCTCGTAATTTCGCTTCATCTCGCTGAGAGAATCGCCGCCGAACTTCTCACGCATCGCATCCGCCAGCGTGATCGCGAGCATCGCCTCGCAGATGACGCCGCACGCCGGCACGGCGGTCACGTCGCTCCGCTCCCACTGCGAGCGATGTTCCTCGCCGGTCTCGATGTCGACAGACGGCAGGCCGCGCCGCGTGGTGGAGATCGGCTTCATGAAGGCGCGAACTACGATGTCCTCGCCGTTCGTCACGCCTCCTTCCAGGCCTCCCGCGCGGTTCGTCGTCCGGTGATATCCACGCTCGTCGTTTCGGTAGATCGCGTCATGCACTTCGGAGCCGGCCCGCTGGGAGGCAGCAATCCCATCTCCGATCGAAACCGCCTTGACAGCGTGAATCGACAGAATCGCCTGCGCGATGCGGCCGTCGAGCTTTTCGTTCCACTGCACGAAACTTCCCAGCCCGACAGGAACGCCGCGCGCGATCGTGACGATTACTCCGCCGAGCGTCTCACCGGCTTCTTTTGCTGCGTCGATCGCCCTTTTCATGCCCGGCTCGACGTCGGGTGGAAGCGCGCGGAGCTCTGAACCGGCTTCGATCGACTCGAACTCAGGCCATGACGGTGCGTAGTCCCGATCTCCCTCGCCACCGATTGCAACGACGCAGGATCGAACCTCGATGCCGAACTGCGCGAGCAGCTCTGCTGCGATCGCCCCTGCGGCAACGCGTCCCGCCGTCTCGCGTGCAGAAGCGCGCTCGAGAACATTGCGGAGGTCGGTCTGGTCGTACTTCATCCCTCCGGCGAGATCGACATGTCCAGGACGCGGAGCCCTCACACGCCGTTTGTGCATCTCGGCTGGATCTGCTTCCCAGACGCCCATTGCGCCGCGCCAGTTGTCGAAATCGCGATTCACGATCGTCATCGAGATCGGCGAACCGAGCGTCGTTCCGCTGCGCACTCCCGAAGTCACCTCGGCAACGTCGGACTCGATCTTCATCCGGCCTCCACGGCCGTAGCCCGCCTGGCGTCGTTTCATCTGCTCGTCGATTTTTTCGCGGCGCAACGGAACGCCGGCAGGCATTCCGGTGACGATGACCGTCAGTTCCGGACCGTGCGACTCTCCGGCAGTCGTAAAACGGAAATGGCTCATGTGGCAAGTGTAGCCGAGGTATCAGTCGCGATCAGCTCCAACTCAAGCGTTCTGCAATCTCGGCTGCCAGCGTCAACGGATCGAACGGCTTGGCGATCACTCCACAAACCCCGAGTTGCAGGAACCCCCGCTTATCTGCTGCCTGCACCTTTGCCGTCAGAAAGATCACAGGGATCGAGCTGGTACGCGCATCGGCCTGAAGCAGTCTGAAGGTGCTGGGGCCGTCCATCTCGGGCATCATGACGTCCAGAAGAATCGCGTCGGGCTTCAATGTGAGGGCCTTGTCGATCGCTTCCCGTCCCGAGCTCGCCTTATTCACCTCCCACCCCTGAGTCAGCTCGAGCGTGAGACTTGCGATTTCGCGGATATCATCTTCGTCGTCCACGATGAGAATGTGCCTAGCTTGCATTCTTGATTTCCCTGGCCGGGTTGACGGCGTTCAGCAGCTTCATAACAGTGTCGGCAAACTCATCGAGCGAAACCCGGCTCTTGATGAGGAAGTCGGTCGGGCCCAGTCGCAGCCGCTCCTGCTCCGAGCCGGAAACTTCGCGAGCAGAAAAGACGAGCAGCGGGACACTCGAAAGCGCGCGGTTCGTTCGCATCCACTCCACGACTTCGAATCCATCGAGCTCAGGCAGCACGAGATCGAGCACGACAAGCATCGGGATTTCACGCTGGCAGGCCTCAATCGCCTCTCTTCCCGTCATCGCATGCACGGTATGGATGCCTCGGGCCTGGAGACCGGCAGTGATGACTCCCGCCAGGTCGAGGTCGTCTTCAATCACAAGCACGTTGATCGAACCGCTGACCGTGGAGACGGCGTCCACGAGCTCCCGCTCATTGAACGGACTCGGGATCCAGCGGGCGATCAGATCCACGTAGCGCCCGAGCAGGACTTCGGGCTGGCTCGAGGCGACGATGATCGGGACGGTCTCGGTTTCCTCGTTCCTTTTCAGTGCTTCGACAAACCGCCAACGGGGATCGGAAGCGCTGAGAAGATCAAGCACCACGGCGTCAGGCCTCCTTGTCAGCACCGCTTCCATCAGATCGGATAGAGATTCGATGATTACAGGAGTGAATCCGCGTTCCTGCAGCAGCTCGGAGATCGGATTCATGTCCCGGTTCTCAGACCAGATGACCACGGTCCTGGGCGACTCACTCGGGGCAGTCACACCAGCAGACCTGGGGAGGGTAAAGGAGAAGGCACTGCCTTGTCCCTCAACGCTCTCGGCCCAGATTCGCCCTCCGTGCGCGGCCACAATGCTCCGGCAGATGGGCAAGCCGAGCCCCGAGCCACCTTTGTCGCGCGAGTCGGAGGCGTCGACCTGCTTGAAACGCTCGAAGATGGTGTCGAGCTGATCGACCGGCACTCCCCGCCCCTCGTCTCTGATCCTGAACGTTAAATTCAGTTGGTCAACGGAGCCGGAGAGCCGGACATTCGTCCCGCGCGGAGAGAACTTGATCGCGTTTCCCAGCAGGTTCGTAAGCGTCTGGACGATCCGGTCGCGATCCAGAGAAGCCGTCGCATCGACCTTCTCGAGGACAATCGCGACGCCGGCCGCGTCAGCGATCGCCTGCACCACGAGCACCGCTTCCTCCATCACTTCCGCCACATTGACGTCTGTCTTGTTGAGCTCTACTTTGCCCGACTCGATCCGTTCGAGATCGAGGATGTCGTTGATCAGACGCACGAGCCGATCCGTGTTCGAGATCGCGATATCGAGCATCCGCTTGGCGCGTTCCTCGACGGTTCCGATCAATCCGCTTCCAAGCAGGCCCAGCGCTCCGCGAATGGATGTGAGGGGCGTTCGAAGTTCATGGCTCACCGTGGAGACGAATTCGTCCTTCATCCGTTCGATGGCCAGGCGCTCTGTAATATCCCGGAACATCACGACACCACCAGAGCGCCAGCCTTCACTCTCGATCATCGGAGTGGCGATGTATTCGATGGGAATTGTCGAGGAGTCGATGCGTACCGAGCAGGTGGTCTGAGCACTTCGATTTCCAGTACGCTTGATTTCGCACATCGGACAATCGACAGACGCCAGTTCTTTCGAGTGAAGGCCAGCATGCAGTGATCCGCCAACGAGCTGCTCCGCCGGCCTGCGAAGGATTTCAGCTCCGGTTGTGTTGATGAAGGTGACAATTCCCGCACCATCGACACCCATGATTCCTTCGCCAGCGGCGTCCAGAATCATCTGACGCTGGCGGCTCAGCTCCGCATTGAGTTCTGCCACGGATTCGGCGACTACTTTTGCATCGGCCAGCTTCGTGTTGGTGGAACGTAGCTCGGCTGTCCGAACGTCGACCTGGTGCTCCAGATCATCGCGGTGGCGGGAGAGCTCTTCGTCGCGTTGTTCGATTTCAGTGAGCATCTGATTGAAGCCCGTCACCAGCTCGGTCAACTCGTCAGCCGCAGCCTTGCTGTCAGGAAGCAGCACACGGATCGAATAGTCCTTCTGCGACCGAACCTTTGCTGCAACGGTCGCCAGCTCGAGAATCGGCTGGCTGATGAGACGCTGAAGGCGCGAGGCGAGGAGATACGCCATGAGCAGGGCGGCGAAGAGAATCCCGACTGCCAGCACGGCCTGCTGCCGCAGGTGGGTCATGAAATCGCGGAGATCTGACGCGATGTACACCGTCCCGATCTTTTCGCCGTCGAGCACGATTTCCAGAGCAACCTCGATTCTGCTCATAAAGCCGAACAGAGTGGATCCCTGCATCTGCTGATTGACGGCTCCATACGTTGCCAGCGGCGGCCCGCTGTTCGCGTATATCGCCGCGGCGATGATTGAGGGCTTCGATTCGAGCGCCTCAAGCACCTCGCTCGCGGCTTCGCGGTCGCCGAAGGTCAGAGGGGCGGTGCTGTTCGCTCCGATGATTTCGGCGAGCGAGAGCAGGTCACGGTTGAGCGTGTACCGTGCACCCGCGAGGTCGACGACGACGAAGGCGGCGCACGCGAGCAGAAGAACGATCGAGCTCGTCAGCATGATCATGCCCTGGAGTTTTCTCTGGATCGATTTTGCGCGCATGATCGATCAGCGTGCCCCTGCGTTCTGGGTGGGGGTATGAACGACCTGGGCGAGGTTCAACAGTTTGGAGCTGATTTTCAGTCGCGCGTCCCGTGCTGGTCCGAGATTCACGGAAAATTGAACCCGCCTGCCGGCAGTCTTCAGCTCGATTGTGCCACCGCGGCTCATGAACCCATCGAAGTCGGCCACGGTCAGGATGCTCGAGCCTCGCACCTCGCCGAGAATCTTCTGGAGGTATGGAAGCTCTGACGAGCTGATGAAGAGAATATGACAACCTGCGAACGAGTCGTTCCAGGCGAGGCGGCGTATCGCCACCCGCCTTCCGCCCACGGACCGCCCGCTCACCGCCTCGTCGAGTGCAGTTCCGAACCGGTCGTCTCCGACCACCCCGATCACGAGCGGCTCTGACGCGCGGAGGCGTTCCGCCGGCCATTCGACGAATTTCGCAAAATTGAAGAGATAGGCCGCTTTCAGCTGATATTCGCCCGCTGTCACCTGACCGAATGCCGATGTGGCGGAGAGCACCAGCGTCAGGATGACGCTTCTGATGCATGTCTGTTGAATTCGCGTCACTTTCGAGGCGTCCTCAGAACCGCCACGTGGCGCGGCCGGTGATCGATTGAGATGTTGGAGCGACCGAGGGTTGTTCGACCACCCCGTTGAATTCGAGATGCGATCCGCCGAACAGGTTTTCTGCTGCGATGCTCAGCTCCATGGGACCGACGTCCGATGAAACGCGAAGATCCATGCGGTAATCGGCCCCGAGATTCTGCCCGGGGCGGGCGCCGACGTAGTACGCCGCCGCCTCCAGCGCGGTCCGTGGCATCAGCGTGACCGATGAGCGAAGCTGCCATTGATGCTGCGGCGATGTGGTCGCAGCGACCGGTTCCGCTGAGTCTGAGACGAGATCGGTATGAAGGAAGGAGTAGCCGACCGATAGATCCCAGCCGGCCGAAGGGCGAAAGGTCGCGAACGTCTCGAGCCCGCTGATCTCCCCATGAAGGATGTTGCCGTAGAGAATTGGGACGCGCGCCTGTCCATTCTGATCGACATAAAACGCACCGAAATAATTGGCTATAAGGTTTTCTGCGGAGTTGTGAAATGCAGTCACGTCGACTGTCACGCTGGACCTCGGCTGTGCACGATATCCAAGTTCCGATGCGATCACGTACTCAGACTCGAGATCGGGATTCGCTTCGATCGTCAGGAGTGCGCTTCCAGGTCCCGTCGGAAATGCGCCCGGGCGGGTCGTCATGTCCCGCTCGGAAATCGAGGGAGTTCGGACGGCGCGAGTCACCGCTGCCCACACTTTCTGGCGGGGTGTCGGAAGCCAGAGCGCGCGAACGCTCGGCTGCCACTGTAACCCCGAGGCGCCCTCATACTGAACTTTGGATCCCACTGTGGCAAACAGCTTCGGGTGGAGCCGGATCTCGTCCTGAACGAAGGCTGAGAAAAGGTCGTCGGACTGCCGTTCAGCCCCGAAAATGAGGACCCCGGTTCTGCTAACCAACTCGTCGTGTGTGGAACGGTACGACAGCCCCCATGTAGCCCGCTGCCGTTCGGTTGTCAGACTGTGCTGAAACTCGACATCTAAGGTGCGCGCCTGTTCGTCCAGATTGAAAGTCCGCCGTCTGCTGTCCTGATAAAACGCCTGCAGCCTGGTCTCCGACCGCTTCGATTGCGTTGCTGTCCAGCTGCCGATGACATGTTCTCCGCGAATCTCGCTGTTGGTCGCAACGGGATCGAAAAAGCTCTTTCCACGGGCTGTCCCGTCATAGACATCAGCGTTCAGGGTGAAACCGCCGGCCTCCGTATCCCAGTCCGCTCGAAAGCCCGCGCGTGTGACGGCCCAATCGTCGTCTGCTCGCGTCCCACTCACGAGCGGAGAGCCGGGTCGATCGAAGGACTTCGCGAATACGCGGTAGTGACCGTTCCCTCCCAACCGTCCACCATGACGCGCCGCGCCGTCCACACCGGCCGCTCCGGTGCCGAGCGAGGTCGACAGGAGCGTCCCCTGGGTTTCGACCGCCCTCTTGGTGAAGATGCTCACGACACCATTCACGGCGTTGGCTCCCCACAAAGTCCCACCCGGACCGCGAATCACCTCGATCCGCTCGATGTCCTCGAGCATCAGACCCTGCTCATCCCAGTGGACGCCGGAGAAGACATTCGAATAGATGCT
>JBGSYJ010000106.1:0-1965 GCA_041750915.1 Thermoanaerobaculia bacterium
GAGTTGTGAGTGGGACGGTTTGCCACTCACAACTCAGAACTCACAACTGGCTGGGCGGCGGCTACTGACTCCTGACTACTCCGGACGGGGGGACCATGATCCGCGACCTCTGGTACAAGAACTCGATCATCTACAGTCTCGATCTCGGAAGCTTCATGGATTCGAACGGCGACGGGATCGGCGACTTTCAGGGCCTGATGGACCGTCTCGATCACCTCGAGGCGCTCGGCGTCGACGTGATCTGGCTTGCACCTTTTCATCCTTCGCCGAAACGCGACAACGGCTACGACGTCAGCGACTACTACGGCGTGCATCCCGACCATGGGTCACCGGGCGACTTCGTCCAGTTCATCCATCAGGCAAAGAAGCGCGGCATCAAGGTGATCATCGATCTGGTCATCAATCACACGTCGAAGGATCATCCCTGGTTTCAGGATGCGCGGGAGGGCGGTACATACAAAGACTGGTATCTCTGGTCGAAGAAGAGACCGCCGAACTGGGACCAGGGAATGGTCTTCCCGGGAGTGCAGGACAGGACCTGGACTCGGGATGCGGTTGCCCGCGAGTACTATTTCCATCGCTTCTACGAACATCAGCCGGACCTGAACATCGATAACCCCGATGTACGCGACGAGATTCAGCGCATCATCGGCTACTGGCTTGAGCTCGGCGTCGACGGGTTCCGCGTCGATGCAGTGCCCTTCATCATCGAACATCCCGACGTCGACAACCCGACGCGCAAGCCGGAGATGCACTTCGAATACATCGAAGAGATACGTTCTTTCGTTCAGTGGCGGCTCGGCACTGCCGTTCTTCTCGGCGAAGCGAATGTGTTGCCTCGCGAGGCAGAGAAGTATTTTCGCGATGGCCGCGGCATTCACGTGATGTTCAACTTCTGGGTGAACCAGCGTCTCTTCTATGCACTCGCCACAGGCGATATCAGGCCTCTTCGGAAAGCGCTCAACGAGACTCGCGAGCTTCCACCGACCGCTCAGTGGGCAAACTTTCTGCGGAATCACGATGAGCTCGACCTCGGGCGGCTGAATGACGAACAGCGGCAGGCTGTCTTCGAGCGTTTCGGCCCCGAGCCCCACATGCAGCTTTACGACCGCGGCATCCGTCGGCGCCTCGGGCCGATGCTCGGTTCTCGCGCGGAAGAAGAGTTCGCGCACAGCCTTCTCTTTGCACTTCCGGGGACGCCCGTCATCCGGTATGGCGACGAGATCGGCATGGGTGACGACCTCAGTCTCCCTGAACGCGAAGCAGTGCGAACCCCGATGCAGTGGTCCGACGCGACGAACGGCGGATTCTCGAACTCCAGGAAGCCGGTCCACGCCGTGATCGACGAGGGACCGTATGCGTACGAACATGTGAACGTCGCGAAACAGAAGCGCGATCCACAGTCGCTGTTCAGCTGGATGTCACGGATGATCCGCCTGCGGAAAGAATGTCCCGAGATCGGCTGGGGCGAGTGGGAAATGCTCAACACGCGGTCACGAAACCTGCTCGTCCTGCGCTACGATTGGCGCGGGAGCAGCGTGGTGACGATTCACAATTTCGATCAGCGACCGCTCGACATCACACTGAAGATCTCTTCGCCACTTCACAATCTGCTGACTGAAGACGACAGCAGGCCCGACTCGGACGATAACCATTCCCTGGTCATCGAGCCGCACGGCTACCACTGGTATCGCATCGCGAACGACAAGGCAGAGCCGCGTCCGAAAACGCAAAAGCGGAAGAAGCAGAAGAGCTGATCGGTCTCGACGCGGAAAAGCGCGCACCGGAGGTGCGCCGAGAGGGTAGCCGGTGGCAAGCGAAGCGCAGCCACCGGAAAAGAGGGTTCTCTTTCTATCTGCACCCCGGCAGGGGTGCCAGATCCGAGATTGTTCTGCCGCCCCGCCGGGGCGGAGAGCTTTTGCGGACCGGTACCGGTGGCTGCGCTGCGCTTGCCACCGGCTACCC
>JBGSYJ010000107.1:0-1553 GCA_041750915.1 Thermoanaerobaculia bacterium
ACGGGTGTCCGGCGCAGCTTCTTCATGTTGTCTTCGCGCAGCGCCCAGCCTTCGTTCACCAGCCCGAACCCGGGCGCGATGATGAGAATCCCGCGGCCTTCGACGCTCGGCGGTGGGTTGGCGAATCGTCTCGCATACGCGATCTTGCCGCGGAAGTAGAGGGCGCTCATGAAGGCAAATGCATCCTCGATCGGAACGCCTTCCGGCGAGCGATATCTGACGGCCGCACTGAACTGCGCCCGAGGTGAGGTGAGCTGCTTCGCGCGGATACCGCTCAGGTTAGCGGGCGACAGTAGAAAGATGCGGCTCATGAGCTCGGGCGACGACGATGATACCGTCGGTGACCCGGGCGTCGCGTCGTACAAGCGCCGATCTCAGGACTCCCACTGGCTCATGCGCTTGAGCAGCTGGTCGATGGTGAGCAACTTCTCGCGGCCGTCAGAGTCACGACGAAAGACCGCGTGATACCAGCCCCGCATTCCGACCGGCGTGTAGGTTTCCCGACCGATACGGAGCCTGTTGCCTGAGACTAGTTTGAGAAATACCAGCTCGTAAGCTGATCGCGTGAGCCGGCGATCGGGAAACGGGACGGCGTACTCACTGGTCCTCCGCTCTTTCTTCCGTCTCTCCGCGCCCGCCAGTTTCCCATTCTTTTTTTCGCGGCGATCAACGTATTCGTCTCCGCGCCGGACCATCGACTTTCCGGCAAGATCCTCTTTCCTCCGCGACTTTGTCCTGGCTGCCGCCGGACGTTTGCGGTGAGGGGGAAGCAGACTCTGTCCCCGTCCCGGCAGACCCTCAGCCACGATCGGGTCAAATGACGCGCCATCAGAATAGATGGCGTCCTTCGTCGCCTTCGCGTCACGCTTGCGAAGCTCCGAGCTTCTGCGACGGTGCGGCGCGTCCGACAGCGCGGCCAGTTCTCTCGAGCGCTCCCGTTCGCGCTCCTCGATGAACTGGTCGATCGTTCTGGTGCTGAACAGCGCCTGGCCGATCGGAAGGAGGTCCATCTCTCTACTGAAACTCTCCAGCTCACGGATTACCATGCCCCACTTGCACAGACGCCCCACATCATCGTAGGCACTCGGCCTGTCGATCAGCTCGAGCATGGAAGGGGCCCGGCCGTCGAGAATGGCGAAGAGCAACCGGAAGCTGAAGGGATCGGAGTGGACGCGAATCGATTTTCTGAAGGTCCATGCGATTCTCTTCGCGATTCCTCGCAGGGACATCTTCCGGCCATCCGTCGTCTCCCAGATGGGAGCATTCACGTCGCACGTATAGGGACTCTGCTGGTAGTGAAAATCTTTCGTCAGCCACCCTTTGCGCGTGGTGTGCTTGCCGGGGATAACCCCGGCAATTGTAGGAAGTCGCCGGATGCGGAGTTGGTCGAGCTCGTACGACGGCCAAGAGATCACTTCACGCACGATGCCGACGATGAGAGTCGCGGTCGCGATCATCAGCCCGGGATCCGGAGTGAAATCGACTGTGATCTCGATCCTGTTTCCCCGCGGCCGGACACCAACACCCGTCGAGCGCCGATTGCAGCCGACGAG
>JBGSYJ010000108.1:0-2860 GCA_041750915.1 Thermoanaerobaculia bacterium
CCGACCCAACGCTGCGCTATGCTCGCGCGTTGATGAAGGAAGTGAGCACAACGGTCGCAGCTTTTGGATCCGATACTACGGATGCTGGACATCGGGAACGCATTGCGGAGCTGTTCGATCTCCACCATGACCGGCTCTATCGTCTGTCGCTCCGCATGGCGCGCGATCCGGAGGAGGCGAGTGACCTGCTTCAGGATGTTTTTCTGCGGGCATCGCGCGTGCCCCGCTCGATTCCGCAGGGTGGGGACGCGCTCCCATTCCTCATCAGAATTTTGACCAATCTCTGCCGGGATCGCTATCGCCGGGCCGCAGTTCGACGCGCGTTCGCTGTGCTCAACCCACGTCGCGACGCCGTCGACCCACGCGATGCGCTGATCGCTGCCGGTGCGGTGCACGCCGCGGTCGCGCAGTTGCCCCCTCGACAACGAATGATCGTCATCCTGGCGGAGCTCGAGGATCATTCCCCCGCTGACATTGCTGCCCTCCTCGGGATCCGTCCCGCAACGGTCCGCTGGCACCTTTACGAGGCGCGGGCAAAGCTCGCTGCAACTCTCGCAGAAAAACTTCCGGAGCAAAGATCATGAATGAGAAGCCGATCAGAGAAGCACTCCGTCGCTGGGATCCTGCGACGAAGCATGAGCTGTCACCCCTGGAACGCGAGTGCATCCGGCGCGCCGTTCTGAACGAGGGTCGATTCAGGCCGCGCTTGCTCATCTATCGCCTTGCAGCAGCCGTCGTGATCGTCGCCTTCGCCGGGCTCGCGGG
Source organism: Thermoanaerobaculia bacterium (assembly GCA_041750915.1). Classification (GTDB taxonomy): domain Bacteria; phylum Acidobacteriota; class Thermoanaerobaculia; order Gp7-AA8; family Gp7-AA8; genus JBGSYJ01. The sequence continues at coordinate 766 of JBGSYJ010000108.1, forward strand.
GCTTGTCATCCGGGAGACGTTTTTCCCTGCAGCGACTCCATCCACGATGTCGGTGCCGGCCGATGCCGCGCCGAACGATCAGAAACTCCAGATTCACTACGCCACTCCGGGCGGGACGCGCATCGTATGGACGATGGATCCCGCCTTTTCCCTTTGAGGCAATCCTATGAAATCCTTCGTGATCTCGATTCTTTCTCTCGCAGCAGTGCTCTTCTCGCTCGTAGCGAATGGACAGACTCCTGCTCCCCCTGTCGCGGGTTCCACGCAACTCTTTCAGGTCGTGCTTCTCGTCGGATCGACGACGGGCGCCGAGGCGACGGAAGGACTGTCGAAGTCCGCCGAGAAGGCAATTTCGGACATCCGTGATTTTCTGCCCTTTAAACGCTACCGGCTCCTCGATTCCGGCTTGTTGCGGACCACGGCGGGCAGGCGGAGCGAGTTGACGATGGAAGGGATGGGCGGGCAGAAGTATCGCGTCTCGCTGTCATTTCAGGGAGATCGCCTGCGCCCAGGAGACACTCTGAACGTCCCTCACTTCGAGGTCGGAGTGCCCTCAGTCAGGACTCGCGCCCTCGAGCCGGGCGAAGCACCTCCGGCGCCTTCCAGAGGTCTGATCTCCACATCGTTCTCTCTTGCAGTTGGCGAAACCATCGTGGTCGGCTCGTCGAAACTAGGCGGCACGGACGCGCTCGTGGTGCTGCTCACCGCGATCCCTCCCTCATCCTGATCTCAGAGTCGAGGTCGTAGTCCAACCGTCTGATTCACGAATGGACACGCCCCGCGTGTGTCTGGAAAGGCTCCCATGAACCCGAAAGTTGTCCTCCTGACGTTTCTGATTGTTGTGTCGGCATCGATCGCTGAAGCCGGCCCGTCATCGGGCGTGGTCGCTTTCACGAACGTGAATCTCGCGACGATGGAGTCGCCGGAGATTCTCCGCGGCCAGACCCTCATCGTGCGAGACGGAAAGATTGCGGCCTTCGGGAACAGCGCGGACGTCGAGATTCCGGCTGATGCCATGGTGATCGACGCCGGGAACGGCATTCTCATTCCGGGAATGCACGATCTCCACACGCATGTCTACCTCGATGAGGAGCTTCCGCAGTATCTCGCGCGTGGCGTGACGACGATCGCTGTGTTGATGGGCAATGAGCGGACGCTCGAGATGCGGAGCTCCGTGGAAGCCGGAAGGATCGACGGCCCGAGGATGATCATTGCCGGGCGGGCGATCGAAGATATCGAGCAGGTCGATGCCGCGAAGGCAGTCGTGGAACGGCAGGCGGCGAACGGTTTCGACGCGATCAAGATCTACAACAGAATCTCAGCGGATGCGTTGAAGGAGATGACGAGCGCCGCGCGCCGGAACGGGATGCTGTCGATCGGCCACATTCCGCGAAATCTCACGTGGCAGCAGATGCTCGAAGCAGAACCGGATGCGATCGCCCATGCGGAGGAGTTCCTCTACAGTCCCGTAATCGAAGGCGACGAAGAGAGGATCGCAGCGGCGATGATCGCATCCGACGTATCGCTGATCACCTGTCTCGTCACGTACGACACGATCGGCAGGCAGGCGGCGGACCTCGAGCGAATGTTCGATGAAACGGCGATGCGGTATGTCGACCCGGTGACGAGACGGGGTTGGGAGCAGTCACGGAACCGGTACAGGAAGAACATTTCTCCGTCCGATGTGATGGGGCTGCGCGCGAGGCTCGGCTTTCAACGAAGTCTCGTGAAGCTGCTGCATGAGAAGGGTGTCCCGATTCTGCCCGGTACAGACGCTGGAGGGGTCCCGTTCGTTCTGCCCGGGACCTCGCTCCACGATGAGCTCACAGATCTCGTTGCAGCAGGACTCAGTCCTTACGACGCGCTTCGGAGCGCGACGTCGGACGCAGCTGCTTTTCTCGATCGCGCAGAGCGGAGCGGCACGATCGCCATCGGTAAGAATGCCGATCTCGTTCTGCTGCGAGGCAATCCTCTGAGAGACATCGAGGCGGTGAGGCTCATCGGCGGCGTCATGGTTCAGGGAAGCTGGTTCAGTAAGTCCGACCTTCGCAGGATGCTCGACACCGTGGCGGAGATCAACGAGAGGGAGTCCGCA
>JBGSYJ010000109.1:0-9423 GCA_041750915.1 Thermoanaerobaculia bacterium
TTCCCTGGCGAGGGCGGCCTCAGGGGCACGGGGGTGCTCGTGAAGCACGTACTGGAGCTGTACGATCCCCTGGGAGCGCTGACCCAGCTCGACGTACGAGTAGCCCTTCTTGAGCAGCGCCGCTGGCACCCTGTCGGACTCCGGGTAGCCGTTGATTACCGCATCGAACTGTTGGATTGCGTCGCGGAACTTCTTCTGTGAGTAGAGCGATTCGCCGATCCAGTAGGCGGCATTGTCCGCGAGGTCGGAGTTCGGGTTCGCATCGATGAAGTCACGGAAGCCGGCCAGCGCCAGGTCGAAATTGCCCCTCTGGTAGTCGCGATAGGCGGTCTGGTAGACCTCGAGCGGGTCCTCGCTTTGAGGAGCCTGGACCCGGACTTCACCGTCAGGCAGCGCTCCTCCGGTACCGGATCGAGCGGGGGCACCCGCCTTGAGATCGTTGATGTCGCGCTGCTGCTGAGTCACCTGCTGGGCGAGGCGGTCGAGCCGATAGTTGGTCTGTTCGACCGCGCCCTGGGTGTTCTGCAGCCGGTCATCGATTTCGGTGACCTTCGTTGCGACGTCGGCGTTCGACTTGAGCAGAGTCTGTGTCTGTTGCGCAACACGGCTGTTGAGCTGTTGGACTTCGTCTTTGCTGCTGACCTGACGCTTGAGGTCGGCGATCTGATCCTGCAGATCGGTGATCTGCCGGTTGAGCTGATCGACATCCGACCCGGTGACGCAGCCGGTCGTCAGCGCGAGCACAGCGATACCCAGTAGTGAAAGAGCCTTCATGGATTACCTTCTGGAAACGACGATGTGTGCCCTGCGGTTGGCTGAGTGCGCGGATTCGGAGGTTCCCGTCTGGAACGGACGTTCTTCGCCGTAGCTGACCGTACGCATGCGCGAAGAATCGATACCGAGAGTGGCGAGGTAGTCGCGCGCAATGTTTGCACGCCGGTCGCCCAGTGCGAGGTTGTACTGTTCGGTCCCGCGTTCGTCGCAGTGTCCTTCGATCGTGACGTTGTAGTTCGGATTCGCCCTCAGCCAGGAGGCCGTCATGGTGAGCGCTTCCTGAGCATCGGGAGTCAGCGTCGACTCGTCGTAGTTGAAGAATGCGTCGCGGATCCAGCCGCGGGCCTGCGCGAGGCGGTTGAGTTCCGCGTCGTCATCCGGAAGTGCCTCGGAATCGACCGATGGGTCAACGAACTCCGGCTCATCCGTGACGTCCGTCGAAGGTCTGACCGGATCGACTGTGCCTACCGTGTCGGTCATCACGGGCGTTGGCTGGGGTTGGGGCTGTACGCGCGTTCGCGTCCGGCAGGACGTTGAGACGATCAGGGTGATGGCAAGCAGGAGTACCAACAGGCCGCTTCTGGTGAAACTCTTCATGATTCAAATCTCCTATCGATTTCTCTCTGCATCATATCAGAGCATTTCTGCTCCGGATGCCTCATTTGCCTGCATTCTCAGTGCATCAGGCCCATCAGTGCTGTGCTTCATCTCTACTCCACGGCGCGCGACCAGCTGGGCGCTGTATTCTCTCCAACGGTCGTAAGCTGAACCGGGTTGCTGCCGTCCGCAGCAACGCGATACAACTGCCATTTCCCTGTCCGGTTCGACGTGAAAACGAGCGATCTGCCGTCAGGAGACCATGTGGGCTGCTCGTTCGAGCCGACCCCCGCCAGCACGCGTGTGGCGCCCGTCGAGAGATTGCTCACACGGATCTGAAATCGTCCGTTGACCCTCGAGGTGTACGCGATCTCGTCGCCGTTGGGTGAGAACGACGCGTCGTCATTCCAGTTGCCATCGAAGGAGAGTCTCCGCACGTTCGTCCCCTCTGCGTCCATAACGTAGATCTGCGGCGTGCCGGTTCTGCCGGATGTGAACGCGATCTGGCGACCTGTGGGACTCCAGGCGGGAGTCGACTCGATGGAGGTCGCCGAGGTCAGGCGCCGGATGTTGCTGCCGTCGGCGCGCATGAGGTAGATATCGGGGTTCCCACGCACGGAGCCAACGAATGCGATGTCCCTTCCGTCCGGTGAGAACTTCGTCGCGGTATTCAGGCCCAGACCCGTCGAGAGACGCTGGCGTCCGCCGCCACGCCGGTTGATCACGTAGAGGTCGCTGCTTCCGCGGGAGAATGACGTGTAGACGAGCTGCTCGGCGTCGGGGGACCAGTCGGGGTTCAGCGAGATCGTTCCGTGCGAGGTGACGCGCCGCTGGTTCGATCCATCGAAGTCCATGAGATAGATTTCTTTGTTTCCGTCGCGCGTCGAAACGAATGCGATCTGCGTGAGGAAGATCCCGGGCGTTCCGTTGTAGTGGCGGACCAGGTCGTTTGCGATCGTGTGGGCAACGCGCGTCAGCGCGCTCTCGCGTCCGCGATAGCGTTTGCCGAGGTCGATGCGCTGGGAGTTCACGTCGAAAAGGCGCGCCTCGATGACGTAGTCTTCTCCCTCTCGCGTCACGTCCATCTGGAGAAATGCCTGCGCCTGCGCCTTTTTGGCCGACTCGACGTTCGCCGGCGAGTTTGGAGGAAGCGGCACGATCGCGAAGATCTCGGAGAACGCGAGGTCTCTGGTCAACGGCGAAAAGAGCGATCGATGGATCATGTTCGCGTCGATCCCTGGTGCGAGCGCGGGAAAGGGAACAGAGATGCGAATGAGCGAGGCCGCGCGCGAGCGGTCGATGTCGACTTCGATCTCGGTCGGTGCCTGCGCCGGCAATGGAACGGCAGCCAGCATTGCGAGCGAGGCGAGCAGTGCGATCGGTTTTTTCAGCAGGCGATTGAGCTTCAAGGTCTGTTCCTTTTCCGTGGGATCAATGAAATGTGAGATAGACGCCGAGGTAACGCCCTGAGTACTGGCCGGGAAGCGGAGGCAGCGGAGACGACTCGATGACGGCGCGCAGTGCCGCCCTGTCGAACGTCCGATTGCCGCTCGACTCTTCGATCTTCGCATCACGAATCCGGCCATCGCGTTCGATGATGAAATGCACGCGCGTGATCATGTCGCCCGCGCTGCCGGGACGGAACCAGTTGTCTCCGATTCTCGTCGTCATTCGATCGATGTAGACATCATAGGGAAAGTCTCCTCCCTCCAGACCTGTGACCCCTGCGGATCCCACGCCCGGTACAGCGAAGGTGCCGCTTCCCGGCGTCCCTGAGGCGCCTCCGGTGGCCGGGGCGACGGCGGCCGGAGCCGGAGTGGATGCCGGAGCCGGTTTCCCGGTCGTGCCGAAGACCGATCTCTCTCCCGTTCTCGCGGGATCAGTCCTGACCGGTTTCGCGGGTGGAGGGACTTGAGGGATCGAGGCGGCCGGAACAGGCGCCTCGACAACGGGCTTCGATGCGGGAGGCGTAACGGACGTAGACTTCCGTGGGGCCGCGGCGGTCTTCGGAGCCGGCTGACCACCTGCCGGAGCGAGGCGCATCGTGATGACGCGCGGCCGCTCAATCGTTGTCGGTTCGCGATGAGGCGAGAAAATCAGAAAAAAGAACACCGCGGCGTGTGCTGCGATTGAGATCACAAGGCCTGCAGGATTCTGCTGGCCCAGCGATTCTCTCTCGACGAGAACCTCAGCGACGCGGTCCTGCATTCGCCTTCTCCAGCGGACGCGTGACCATGCCGAGTTGTTCCACGCCCGCCCGATTCATGATGTCCACTACCGTGACGACCTCTCCATACGGAACACTCTGATCCGCCTCGAGGAGAGCGCTTTTCACCTTTTTTCCCCGCAGCATCGTTCCCAGTGAAAGCTCGAGATCGTCCGATCCGACCGCGATCCCGTCGACGTGCACCTGGCCGTCGCGGGTGATCGAGACCGTCGAAGGCTGCACAGATTCCGATTCGAAACTCCGTCCTTCCGCGGGAGGTAGCTCAACCGTGAGCCCCTGCGTCAGCATCGGCGCCGTGATCATGAAGATGATCAGCAGCACGAGCATGACGTCGACCAGAGGTGTCACGTTGATCTGCGACATCGTGTCGAGCTCGTCGTCGAGTGATTGTGGTTTGAGGGCCATTGTGTGTTGAGTAGACAGGAGACAGTAGACAGTAGACAGTAGACAGTAGACAGGAGACAGTAGGGGGACGACGGAGCTACTGCCTTCTCGTCTTCTGGATCCTTCTGGTTTCCGGCAATCGTTTCCTTTCGACCTACTGTCTTCTGTCTACTGTGTACTGTCTACTTCAGAATTAGACTCCGCTAACGTCCACAAAGTAACTCACATGAAATTCCGTTCAGTCAGGTTCAGCAGCTCGAGGGTGAAATCTTCCATCTCGCCCCGCGCGTGTCTGAGCTTCTGGATGAAGTGGTTGTAGGCCAGAAGCGCGGGGATGGCGGCGAACAGGCCGGCCGCGGTGTTGATGAGGGCTTCTGCGATGCCGGGTGCGACGGCCGTGATCGAAGTCGAACCGCTCGTCCCGATGGTCTCGAACGCGATCATGATGCCCCAGACCGTCCCGAAGAGACCGATGAAGGGCGTCGCGCTGGCCGTCGTTGCGAGGAAGGGGAGGCTCCGGCTCAACCGCACGGCTTCTACCCGAGACGCTCGGAAGAGCGCACGCTCGACCGAATCGAGCGATTTGATCCGGTTCGATTTCTGACCCGACGGATCATGCGATATCTGCGCGTCGATCTCAGCGTATCCTGCCTTGAAGAGACCGACGAGCGGAGAGTGCGGCATGTGCGGCGCCGCCACCTGGACGTCGATCAGGCGCCGGCTCTTCCGGAAGACGCTGAGAAATTTTCGCGAAGCCTCAGACGCGCGGTGAAAGCGCCATCCGACCACGACGATTGCGGCCCAGGAGAGCACGGAAAAAAGAATCAGGATGAAGAAAACAGACTTGCCTACCCACCCCGTATGCTGAAATGCTTCCCACAATTGCAAGATCTGCCACCTTTAGAACCGTATGCCCGGTTCTGATCCTTCGAGCTTGAAATTTTGGTGGCCCCGGCAGGAATCGAACCTGCGACCTAAAGTTTAGGAAACTCTCGCTCTATCCTACTGAGCTACGGGGCCTCTTGAGCGACTCCAATGACCTTAACAGACAGAAGATGAAAGATGAAAGATGAAAGATGAGGGCTTCCTCGCTCGGCCTCCGGCCAATGGTCCACTAATCGCAAGGACTGACACTCGCGTATAGTCTTCCCACGAAAGGTTGTGAAAACTTGCGACTCCTGACCTCATCCCTCGTAATCTCGATGCTACTCTGCGCCGACGTCCCTCTGCGTGCTGCCGACCTTGTTGACGCAGCTCCGGGGCGGCAGGTTTCGGTCTGGGAACCGCCCGCGTCGAATCCGTGCCGGTGGTGGAGCGAAGAGGAATGTGCGGCGATGACCGAAGGGCTTCCTCCCGATGCGCCGGTGGTCGACACGCTGATTACGGTTGACGCGGAAAAGAGCATCGCCTATCTCTTCCGGGATGGCCAGCTCGTCGCGAAGGCTCCCGCGGCGACCGGCATGGACAAGATGCTGGTCAAGGGCAGCCGGCAGTGGCTCTTCCGGACTCCTCGAGGCCGTGTCAGCGTTCAGCGGAAGATCGTCAATCCCGTCTGGACCAAGCCCGATTGGGCCTTCGTGGAAGAGGGCAGGAAGATTCCGCCTATGAACTCGCCCAGCCGTAAGGTCCCGGGGAAGATGGGCAAGTATGCCCTAGACCTGGGGGAAGGAATCCTCATTCACGGCACCGACGACCCGAAGTCGATCGGGAAGAAGGTCTCCCACGGCTGCATCCGCCTCGATGACCGCGCGATGAAGTTGTTTTACGAGCACGCGAAGGTCGGAACGATCGTCTACATCTACTAGGCGTTAGACGCTGCAATGAACCTCGCCCCTCCCGCCCACACGACCAGGCTCGGGCTGACAATTTGCCCTGCGCCCTCCGCTACTTCTTGAAGAAATTCTGATCCCGCCGGTCCTTGAGAAAAATCGTCACCACCAGGTAAATCCCCATCGCGGCAGCGATGACGTAACCGCTCACGGCCATGACCGGGTACCCTGCCCATCGGTCCGAGGTCGGAACCTGCATGATGAGTGCAGACGCGACGAGCAGTGCGGCAATCACAAGCCCGACAGTGATCCGGTTGGCGATCCGCTGCATCCCCTTCAGCAGGTGATTCATCTCTGTGAGGTGAACGTGAACTCCCATCTTGCCGTCCGCGACCTTGTCGAGAATCTCGCGGGAGCGCGACGGGAGATCGAGTGCCAGCTGATTGAGGTCCAGTAGAGCGCTGTAGTAATTCTTAGGGCTGAGCCTTTGGCGAACCTTCTGCGCCATGAGCTCCTGCGAATACTCCTGAATCACTTCCTGCGGATCGAAGTCAGGGTCGAGCTTGCGCGTGATGCCGTCGAGATGAAGCAGCGTCTTGGCGAGCATCGCCAGTTCGCTCGGAATCTGGAGCTCGTTGTTGTTCGCGATCGCGATCACCTGAAAGATCAGCTGTCCCGTATTCGTCCGTTTCAACTCAGCGTCGTGATAGGTCGTTACCATCGTGTTGATGTCGCGGATGAATTTGTCTTTGTCGAAGCGCTCCTGCTCTTTTCCCATGCGGATGCAGACTTCGGCGACCTCGCGTCCCCGGTTGCCGGTGACGCCAAGCAGAAGTTTGATGACGTTGTCCTGAACTTCGGAGCCGATGCGCGAGACCATGCCGAAGTCGAGCAGTACGATCTGATCATCGCGAAGGAACACATTCCCGGGATGAGGGTCGCTATGCCAGATGCCGTCGACGCAGATCTGTTTCAGATACGCTCGGGTCAGGACTACGGCGAGGTGCGTATAGTCGTTTTCGATAAGGCCGAGTGGTGTGAGTTTCGAGACTTTCTTTCCCCGAACGAGCTCGGTCGTGAGCACTTTAGAGGTGGACAGATCGCCGATCGTCTCCGGAATGTGAAGCTCCTCGAACTCCGCCAGATTCTTTCTGAGGATCTCTGCGTTGCGGGCTTCCTGCAGGTAATCGAGCTCGTTCATCAGAGTTCGCCGGAGGTCTTCGACCGTCGCGACGAGGTTCATCTTCTTTCCGATGGACGTGTGGTTCTCGAGTGACGTTGCGATCTCGGCGAAGACATCCAGGTCGTGCCGGACGACCTCTCGAACACCCGGGCGCTGCACCTTGACGACGACTTCGCGGCCGTCGCGAAGAATCGCCCGATGGGCCTGCCCCAGGGACGCAGCGGCGATTGGGGTGGCCTCGAACTCGGCAAAGATTTTCGAGATGCGCCCTTCCAGTTCCTCTTCGACGATCTTCTCGACCTCCGCAAACGAGAATGGCTCGACGTTGTCCTGAAGGCTTTCGAGTGCAACGACGTATTCGGGCGGCACGAGGTCGGGGCGGGTCGAGAGCAGCTGTCCGAACTTGACGAAGGTGGAGCCCATTTCCTTGAGGCGAGCGGCGAACGCCTCGGCGCGCTCCTTCACGTCGGGCTCGATCGGCTGATCGTCCTGTATCGATGTGGGCTCCGCGAGGGGGTCGACCCCGATTTTGAAATCCTTGAGCCCATATCGGGTCAGGAGGAAAGCCAGGTCTTTGTAACGGCCCAGATGAGAGAAGTTCATGGCGGACGCGAGTGCAAGAGGTCTGCCTGAAGAGTGAAGGGTGAAGAGTGAATAGTGAAAGCTTTCACCCCTCACTCTTCACCCTTCAATCTTCTCCGGGCTTTACCCCTTCCCGGCAGAATGTTACGATCTCTGGTCGCCCGTTCCGGGCAATCTTCCCTCAAGGAGTTTTCCCGAATGGCAGCAGAAAGAAAGCATCTGTTCACCTCGGAGTCGGTGACCGAAGGGCATCCCGACAAGATCGCCGATCAGATTTCAGACGCCATCCTCGACGCAGTACTGGGAGAGGATCCGACTGGCCGCGTAGCCTGCGAGACGCTCGTCACGACGGGCCTGGCGATGATCTCGGGCGAGATCACGACGAAGACTTATGTCGACTTTCCGTCGATCGTCCGCTCGACGATCCGTGAGATCGGCTACACCCGCGCAAAATACGGTTTCGACAGTGAGACGTGCGCAGTCGTCTCTTCGATTGATCCGCAGTCGGTCGACATCGCTCAGGGCGTCGACACGGGTGGGGCTGGTGACCAGGGCCTGATGTTCGGCTTCGCCGTTCGCGAGACGCCGGAGCTGATGCCACTGCCGATCACACTGGCGCACCAGCTCGTCCAGAAGCTCTCACAGGTGCGCAAGTCCAACGAACTCGATTACCTACGGCCGGACGGCAAGTCGCAGGTCACCATCGAGTACGAGGGCAGGCGGCCGATTCGGGCCGAGGCTATCGTGATCTCGACGCAGCATTCCCCGGCGATCAGCAACCGTGACCTTCATGAAGGGGTCATCGAGTCGGTCATCAAGAAGGTCGTGCCGGCGGAGCTGATCGACGAGAACACGAAGTTCCACATCAACCCCACAGGGCGCTTCGTCATCGGCGGACCGCAGGGAGATACCGGCCTCACGGGCCGCAAGATCATCGTCGACACCTACGGTGGCCGGGGTCGTCACGGAGGCGGCGCCTTTTCCGGGAAGGATCCGACGAAGGTCGACCGCTCGGCATCCTACATGGCGCGCTACATCGCCAAGAATCTCGTTGCAGCCGAACTTGCCGACGAGGTCGAAGTGCAGCTGGCTTATGCCATCGGAGTCGCCGAGCCGGTCTCTGTGTACATCGAGAGCTTCGGAACGGGAAAAATCAGCGACGACAAGATTGCCGAGATCGTGCGGAACAACTTTGATATGACTCCGCGCGGAATCATCGAATCGCTCGATCTCAGGCGTCCAATCTTCAGGAAGACAGCTGCATACGGTCACTTCGGCCGCAACGAGCCGGAGTTCACGTGGGAGCGAACCGATCGCGTGGACGCACTCCGTCGCGACGCCGGCGTCGCACGTAGCGAGCCGGTCACCGTATAGCGTGCATGTGGCAGGGCCCTCCGAGGCCCTGCCTCTTCCGAAACGTTAATACGTACCACGCCTGGAGCGACGGCCATCACGGCCTCCAGTCTTCGCGAACGCTCGGAAAGACTGAGGTTCACCGCAGGGCGTAGAGCATCGCTCCGCCCTCTGCTGCGACCAACACAGCGTGGCTTCCCGTGACGCCCTGCAGGTTCGCCAGAGTGTGCGGTGGAAGGCGAACCATTCTCTCGTCGTCCAGTATCGACTCGGGGCGCTCCGCGCTCCGGATCCCCGCGGGATAGATCGCGAGATGCGTGAATCCGTCGTAACGCAGTCTGGCGATCAGGTCGTCGGAGGATCGCGCGTCGAGATACGCGGCCACGCGGGGACCGTCAAAGTTTCCGCCTCCTCGGACCGATACCGTAAACCAGAACAGCTCACTCGTTCCTACCGCAAGCGTTTTCGAATCCGGCGTCAGCCGCTGGTTGACCATCATGGAGCCGGCGAACGACTCACGATGCCGGGCGAGGTACGTCTCGTCGGTGTCGCGG
>JBGSYJ010000110.1:0-6419 GCA_041750915.1 Thermoanaerobaculia bacterium
AGAAGGGTTCCGCGACTGCGTGCGTAGCGTCCTATGAGGGCGAGCAGAATCCTGTGGCTGCTTCCCTCGAAATCTTTGAACTGGTAGACGTTGGGCACGGGCAGGGAGGCTACGGGATCGTGGGACGGCGGTCAATGGGGAGGTTGTGATGGGTTCTGGGTTGTGGGTTCTGGGTTCTGGGAGTTCGCTCGCCCGTTCCACGTAACGCTCGCCTCTGTCCTCCCAGAACCGAGAACCCAGAACCCAGAACCCTCAGTAATCGGACCACGCAACACCTGCGGGATCGGTTCCGGAGGCGCCGCTCCGGATGTCGACGATGGGGCTGGTGGGATCCTCGTCTGCTGAATCGTCGACGACGAAGTCATCCATCTCGACGGTCGTCTCGCGGATGAGACGCCAGGTATCCGTTTCGCCCGTGACGGGGTCGGGCGGAATCGCGGGAATGATGCCTGAGGTGACCATCTCTTCAAGCGAAGTGGGGTAGCGTCCCAGCTTTTTCGCGAAGTGGCTGAGACCATCGCGCAGCAGTTTGAGCTCGGCGCTCATCTGCGTTGCCTGATCCACAGACGCGACCTGGGACGACGGGCGGATCGTGAAGAAGGCCGCCACACCGATGCCGATCAGCAGCAGGCTGAAGGCGAAAGCGAGGATCGTGCGTGATGATCTGGTCATGGAATTGCCTCGCAATCTCGTTCCCCTCTCCCGGCGGGAGGGGGGTTAGGGGTGAGGGCCTCTTTCGAGGTTCTGAGAGTGATTGACTTCGACCGGGACTGTTTAGAACTTCGAGCTTCGGGTCGACTTCTAAGTCACGGGACCCTCACCCCTGACCCCTCTCCCGCCGGGAGAGGGGAAAGCCGCCACTCACAACTCAGAACTCACAACTCAGAACTTCTCAAGTGATTCCCACTTCGCTGTTGTCGCCGAGCACGAACCGATACGCCACGGGCTTCTTGTGCGTTCTACCGATCTTGACGTTTTTCCCGATGAGGCTCGCCTCGATCCGGCCATCGACGTGCGCGATGGTCGAATTTTCGAGCACGATCGAGTTCTCAATCTCACAGCATTCCACCGTGCAGTTCTTCCCGATGGAAGTGTAGGGGCCGACATACGCCTTGGTGATTCTCGCATCGGCGCCGATGATCACCGGGCCTCGAATGACAGAGTCGACGATCTCGGCGCCCTTCTCGATGAGCACTTTGCCTTCGATGCGGCTCGTTCCGTCTGCCGTTCCCTGAACGTCCAGCTCGAAGGTGTCGAGGACCGTGCGGTTGGCTTCCAGCATGTCTTCGATTTTTCCCGTGTCCTTCCACCACCCTTTGACGATGTGTGGGTGAACGGTATGCCCGTTCTCGATGAGCCACTGGATCGCGTCGGTGATCTCGAGCTCATTGCGCCACGACGGTTTGATGGCCCGAGCCGCCTCAAAAATGGTCTTGTCGAACATATAGACGCCGACGAGCGCCAGATCGGACTTCGGCTCCGGCGGCTTCTCCGTGAGCTTGATCACTCGTCCGTCGGCGGACAGCTCAGCCACGCCAAACTGGCTTGGGTCGGGCACTTTGGTGAGGAGGATCTCGCTGTTGCAGTCGAGCGATCGGTACTCTTCGACCAGCGGCGTGATGCCGTGCTGCAGCAGGTTGTCTCCCAGGTACATGACGAACGGCGCTTCCTGCATGAACTCTTCGGCGACGAGCACTGCGTGAGCGAGTCCTCGCGGCGCGTCCTGCTCGATGTAGTGAACGCGCGCGCCGAACCGGCTTCCGTCGCCGATCGCATCGCGGATCTCACCGCCGGTTTCGGGAGAGACGATGATCGCGATCTCATCGATGCCTGCCGCAACGATCGCCTCGATTCCATATTGGAGCACCGGCTTGTTTGCAACGGGGATGAGCTGCTTGGCGGAGGTGTAGGTCAGCGGGCGCATCCTCGTCCCCTTGCCGCCCGAGAGGATGAGACCCTTCATCTTGATGTCGTTACGCATTCGGTTGACTCTTCCTTACGTGTAATTGTGTCGGGTTCTGGGTTCTGGGTTCTGGGATTTCGCGTCCGACTTCTCTCGCACAAACTTTGTTTCCGCCTACGCTTCGATCTTCGGCGTATTCTCCCAGAACCCAGAACCCAGAACCCAGAACCCAGAACCCAGAACCCAGAACCCAGAACCCAGAACCCAGAACCCAGAACCCAGAACCCTAAAACACTCCGTCGAGCGAACCTCTGAAATCGAGAAACGTTCCGACGTTCTTCAGACTGACCGAGATCTGGTAGTCCTGACTTCTGTCAGGGCGGCCACTCTGGAACTGCTGGAAGTCGCGAACTTCCACGGCGATGTCATAGCAGGAGGCGTGAAAGCCGAGAACGTATCGCTGCTCGAGGATACTCGATCGCTCGAAGTCGTAGTTGATCTGGGTGGATGCCCGGAGCCGGTCTTTCCAGACAGGGCCTCCCGTCGCAAAGCGGACCTGGCTGCTCTCGAACGGGTTGACCTCGCTGGCGAAGGTGGAGAACCACGTGAGATTGAGAAACGCGCGATCTCCCGAGAGGTTTGCCGAAAGGGTCGCCTGATCGAGTTGCTTCGAGACATTTCCGAACGAGGCACTGGCGTCGACGGTGATGCGCTGATAGGGGTTGAGGTGCGCGGTGACCGTCAGGGGGCTGAAGCGATCCCTTCGCTCGGAGGTGGGCGTCGAAACGCTGTCGAAAGGTTCGGACAGGGCCACTGACTGCCGGATGGAGATCGACATGATGTCGCGCGCTACGGCGTTCTCGCCCGCCTCCTTGCCGATGATGCGTTGGGTGAGCGAGTACTCGACTGTGTCACGCACGAGCGGCAGGAACGGCGCATCGATCGTGTCGAAGCGGATGACTCTGCCCTGATCCTCGACGTCCGTGGTGTAGATATAGCGTGCCCGCGGTTCGATCACATGCTTGAATCGGGTGAAGCTTCCGAGGTTCATCTCGAAGATGCGCGAAAACGACGGTCCAACCACCTCGACTTCTCCCTGCGCATAAAACCGGTTGATTGAACGGTCGACGATCTGTCCGCTCTGCGACGAAGATCCCGTGCAGCCAGGATCGACGAGGGGATCGCAGAGGCTCGCGCTATACCAGGTCTGCCTCAGCGACAACTCGGGTTTGATCGAAAGCCAGGGCGGAGTCCGGAGTTGCATCGTCAGCGTCGGATTGACGTCAGCGCGGAAGTAATCGGACGTAAGCTCCTGGCTTCCCCCGGCGTCGTTGATCGTTCTCAAGTGCGAAGCTGAGGACGTCAGCGAGTAGTAGAACGGCGAGCGTCCGATCTGATTCGGGTACGTCCGGTACTCGAGCGCAGGCAGCTGCTCGAAGATTCGTGAAGGCTGCGTGGTCGTCCCGTCCGGGTTCTGCCGGAGCCCGAGAAAATGCTCACGCCGATCCGCGCGGATGTTCAGCGAATACTTCGGGCGGTTCTTCGTCAGATACGCCGACGAGTAAATGTTCGAGATAGTCGACAGACTGAAGTCGCGTTCGTAGCGCTGAAAAAACTGGAGATCGGAAAAGTCCTGAATGTCGATGACTCCGCGGAAGCCGCCCGGAAGATCATCCTGGGTGTGCTGATAGGAATACTTCCATTCGATCTGTTCCTCGCGCGCGCCGAGATCCGGCAGATCATTTCCAGGATCACGAAGGACGTACCCGTTGAACTCTCCCTTGACGGCCTGGCTCGGGACGTAACGCGCTTCGATGCCAGTTCCGATGAGACCTCTGGTGAAGACATCGGTCTGGATCGTCGCATCGGCCGATTCGCCGAACGGGATGAAGTATGCGTTCTTCAGATAGGCTCCGAAGTCGCTGTTGTAGCCTGGCTTCGGGATGAGAAGCCCGCGCGAGCGATCGTCCTTGGTTGGCCAGACGATGTAGGGTGTCCAGAAGAGCGGCACTCCGCCGGTCCTGAACGAGATGTTCCGAAGACGCGCGTAGTCGTTGAGCGTGATCGTGCCCGATGCAACGCGGAACGACCACTCGGGATCCTCGATGTCGCATGACGTGAAGACCCCGTTGGTGAGCCTGTACGTCTCCTCGCCGAGCTTTTCGATCTTGTCACCCGTGAAGTAGAGAGAAGGCTCCATTGCAGCCTTCGCATTCAGCATCGTGCCCGTCTGTGTCTGAAGGTTGTACTCGGCGTTCGATGCCGACATCCGCTGAGGTCCCTGGTCGATGACGACGTTTCCGTCAGCGATCGCCTCGCCGGTCTCGAAGTTGTATTCGATTTTGTCGGCGCGGATGGTCACGTCGCCATAGGTGATCTTTACCTCTCCTTCGAGGATCACGTATTCGTCCCTCACATACTCCTGACGGCCCCCGGGCGCCACTTCGATGCGGACCGCGCCGGTCGGCCTTGTGGTCTGAAAGTCGAACGAGAACTTCGATCCGCTCCGCGGCCTGACCTGATTCATGTCCCGCTCGAAGGTCTGGGAGAGGGCAACCGGGGCATGAAGGATGAGAAAGATCAGAAGGATGGAGGTTCGCCGCATGGGGAGGATTCAGCCTTTCGTGAACATTGTATCGGAGCGGTGCCGAAAGAGGGCGACATCAGAAGTCGACCCGATGCAGGTCGGAAGCCTCCGCCTGCGGATCTTCGGCACGCTCCATCATCAGGCGCATCCGCGCGAGATCCTGCAGCTGAGTCCGAAGTTTGAAAACATCCAGCTGATGGATCCGGGCGAGGTCGGGATGCCCGTTCCGCTGCTGGAGCTTCCGCACTGCGAGCTCATTGGCGACGGTGACGAAGCGGCGCCGCAGCGTGCGGTCGGGCCAGCCTCCCCGGAACAGGCGCAGGACCGGATTCGCGGACGGCCTGACGAGCTCCTCGTTGAAGAGCCCGAGCCGCGCTTCCTCGTCGAGCTCCCGCCGAAGTCGTGGCCAGCGGAGAAAGACTCCTGTAATGACGATCAGTGACGGTGCGACGGCAGCGGCAAGCGTCAGATGTGCCTTCTCGACAATCGTTCCTCCCGCCAGCACTGCCGCCCAGACCGCAGCAGCAGCGACCGCAGAGATGGCGAGAACGATAGCAGTTCTCCCTTTCCAGCGTTCTCGAAGAAAAGTGAGGACGACTCCTGCCGTCCCTCCCGCGAGGATCAGCGGTGCCGTGTTCCTGAAGTCTCCAGCGCTGAGAGCAACGCCAGTGAATGCCGCTGCGATCCCGGTGATGGCTCCCCGCATGAAGCCCTCGAGCGGCTCCGAGTGAAACCCGCGTCGGTAGAGCCAGGCAGCCGAGAGCGTCAACGCGATCGTCGCGGCGACCGCCCCGTCGAATGGACCGCGTGCATGTGTCCATGAGATCGCGAGTCCGGCCAGCGCTCCGCACATCAGCGGTGCTCCGACCGAGGCGCTCCACTGCATCGCCAGATTCTTGAAGATTCCGGCAAGGATCATCAGTATCAGTCCGGCGAGCAGACACGCGAAGGTGAACCACGGCTCCGGAAAGTCACCGCTCACGTGGAGACCTTCGACGTGTCGATCGGCTTTCGAACGAAGTATTCTCGCGATCTGGCAATGTCATTGCGGATCTGATGCGTCAGCTCGAGAGCCGAACGAAACTGCTGCTCCCTCCGGAGAAGCTGGTGAAAGTAAAGCCGCACGGTATCCCCGTATACGTTGGAATCGAAGTCGAGGATGTGACTCTCGATGGTTGTGCCGTAATTTTCGTAAAGTGTCGGACGGATCCCGATGTTGGTCACGCTCTCGAAGCTCCGCGAGAACGTCTCGAATCGGGAAGAGGTCACGTAGACTCCGGAGCCGGGGAAAAGAACGTTCGAGGGGTCGACATTCACGGTGGGGAATCCCATCTTTCGCCCCAGCCGCCGCCCCGTAGCGACCCGGCCGTCGACGAAATAGGTCCGTCCGAGAGCGAGCTCGGCGAGCCGCATCGCTCCTTTTTCTACCGCGCGTCGAACCAGCGAGCTCGAAATGCGCACTCCGCGGATCTTTACCTCACCGACGCCTCGGACTTCGAAGCCTCCGGTCTCGCCCAGACTCTGAAGCAGCGCGAGGTCGCCCTCGCGGCCGGCGCCGAAACAGAAGTCGTTTCCGATATGCACGGCGCGGACTTTCAGGGCCCCGACGAGAAACTCCTGGACGAAGCGCGTTGCCGGCCAGCGTGAAAAGTCATGAGTGAAAGGAACGATGAGCAGTGCATCGAGGCCCATCGCTGCGAGGAACTCTTCTTTCTGAGCAAGCGTCAGGATCTGACGGGGGACCCGATCGGGAGCCACGATCGAGAGCGGATGGGGATGAAACGTGATCGCCGCTGAAGGGACTCCCAGCTCGCGCGCGCGTTCGACGACGCCGCGGAGAATTTCCTGATGGCCGAGGTGCAGACCGTCGAAGTTTCCGACGGTTGCAACGCAGCCGACAGGCAGGTCGGTTTGACGTAAAGGGTCTTG
>JBGSYJ010000111.1:0-7407 GCA_041750915.1 Thermoanaerobaculia bacterium
CCAGTCTGGTGTCTCCTCTATCGAATCTTACCGATCGCTCTGGCAATGCTCGCGCCAGAGCCTGGAGACTTCCAATGCTGCAGACTGCGGGCCCATTCCCGCATCGATCCAGTGGATGCCACGTTCGCGGCGCAACCAGGTCATCTGCCTCTTGGCGTAGGCGCGGGTTCTTTGCCTGGTTTCAAGGATTGCTTCCTCGCGGGAAATCTCGCCGCTCAGGAACTGAAGCGCCTCCCGGTAGCCGATGGCTCCGAACGGCCTGCAGTTGGGGGGATACTTGACCAGGAGACGATCTGTCTCCTCGATCAGACCGTTTGCGTACATCGCGTCGACCCGAAGATGGATCCGCTCGACCAGCTGAGCGCGGTCGAGCGCGAGTGCAAACTTGCAGGCGCGTATCGACTCCACCGCGAGAGCGGTCGGCGCGCGCCATGACGAGATTGGCCGCCCGCTGACGAGATAGACCTCGAGCGCCCTCTCGACACGATGGCGGTCGGCCGGCGCAATTCTGGCGCCGCTCCCGGGATCGACCCGGGTGAGCCAGCGGTGAAGTCTGGCACTGCCGCTCGGCGAGCTCGCGATCGCCCGCAGGCGTTCGCGAATACCCGGATCAGCAGCGGGCATCTCCGGCAGTCCAGCGAGGAGGGCCCGCAGGTAGAAGCCGGTGCCGCCGGTGAGAATGGGTACCCGGCCGGCACTCTGAATTTCTGCACAGGCGGCTTTCGCTGCCTCGGCAAATGCCGCCGCATGGAAGGGCTCGTCTGCTTCGGCGACATCGAAGAGGTGATGGCGCACCTCGAGCCGTTGCGCCTCACTCGGCTTCGCACTTCCGATATCGAACCCGCGATAGATCTGGATCGAATCGTAGTTGACGATCTCGCCCCCGACCTCGAGCGCAACCGCGGATGCCGTGTCCGACTTTCCCACCCCTGTGGGCCCGGAAATGACGATCACCGGAACGCTGTCAACGTCAGAGCTCATGATGCGAGGATGAAGCAGGGAGAGGGAGAAAGCGAATCTGCATCATCATGGTCGCCAACGTCTTCGAAGGACTTGTCATCGTGAGAAATTGTGAATGAATCCCGGAGGTGTCATCCCGAGCGTCGAGCGAGGGATCATCTTGCGACGCTCGATCCCCGCAAGAAGATCCTTCGCTTCGCTCAGGATGACACTTGTTCATTTCTGTAAAACAGGCGACCCCTCGCCGAATCGCAGCTCGGGATGACACAACCGCTCACAATGACACCTGGTTCACGTCCTCCGCTTGCGATCCTCCTCTTCGAAGACGATGTTTCGAAGGTGAACGCGACAGTAGATGTCCCCCTTAGGCACTGGCCGCCTGCACTCTCTGCAGCGACTCTTCGGCGGCGCTCCGAAGAGCCTCTGGATCAGCCGGAAGAAGGCTCCAAGCACCGTGAGTCCGGCGCCCAGGATCAGCCCTTTTTCAATCAGGGGACCGGATGCGATCGCAGGGTCGCCTGTCGGGTCGAGGAGTCCTTCCCGCAGGAGCGCCAGGGCCAGGACGATCAGAATCAACCACAAGCCGATTCGCATCAGTC
Source organism: Thermoanaerobaculia bacterium (assembly GCA_041750915.1). Classification (GTDB taxonomy): domain Bacteria; phylum Acidobacteriota; class Thermoanaerobaculia; order Gp7-AA8; family Gp7-AA8; genus JBGSYJ01. Next base: position 1,560 of record JBGSYJ010000111.1, read on the forward strand.
CGGGAAACATGGTTGATCTTAGGCGCCCTCAGCGGGGAGTGTCAATTTCGCGGAGTACCCGGATCGTTCCATTCACAAATAGCAACCTCAGCGAGCCGGAGCGATGGGTGCTGCAGACGAGCGGCGTCCGCTCGAGCAGTCGCTCGACAACGGATGGGTGGGGATGGCCGAACCGGTTGTTCAGGCCGCAGGAGATCACTGCCATACGCGGACGGACCGCGTCGAGAAAAAGATCCGTGCTCGAGCTCTGGCTGCCGTGGTGCGCGACTTTCAGGACGTCGGCCCTGATGCGGTCCGGCTCCTCCTCGCTGTAAAGTCGCTCGGCGTCTTTTTCGATGTCTCCGGTCAGGAGAATCGATCGATCGCCCATCGTGACGTGATAGACGACCGAACTGTTGTTCGCCGGTGAGCGCTTGAATCGCAGACGTGGAACGAGGGGGCGAAGCTCGATCCCCGAGCGTCTGAGTACATCGACGGATTCGACGAAGATCACGAGTGTCCCAGCGGCTTCCGCCTTTGTGATCAGCGTTTCGGTGCATGGATGTCCGAGGTGGCGTCTCGACAGCCATAGCTCCCCTACGGTGAGGTGTTCCAGCACTGCGGGGAATCCGCCGCAGTGGTCGGGATCCGGATGGCTGAGCGCAATCGCGTCGAGACGGAGGATTCCCCTATCGAGCAGGAGGGGAAGAAGCACCATCCGTCCGAAGCGTTCGTCATTGAGTCGCCCGCCGCTGTCGACGAGAATCGCGCCGCTGCCGTTGCGGAGAAGGATCGCCTCGCCCTGTCCGACGTCTAGCAGATCGATCTGCGGATGCTCGACAGTCGCTCCGCGATGTGTGACCCACAGCGATCCGAGGACGGGAAGCATCAGAAGAACGACACGAAGCAGGATATGGGGCCGGCGCGCGAGGGAGACGAGGAAGAGAAACGAGATGACGCTTGCAATGAGGAGAGTGGTCTCTGGGGCCGCTGCGAGGCCACAGAGGTTCAGCTGAACACCGAAGTAGCCCGAGGCGACGGACGTGATCTCGTCCAGAGCTCCGACGATCCGTAGAAGGAGAGGGATTGCGGGCGGATGGACCCAGAGCGCAGCGAGAGCAAGCGCTGAGACTGCAAGCATCCCGGTGATCACCGGTCCGACAATCAGGGTCAGAACCGAGCCGCCGATGACGTAGTGGTTGAAGAAGTACAGTGTCAGTGGCGTTGTCGCGAGCTCGGCTCCTGCGCTCCACGCGAGGGCTCTGGCTGGACGATTGTCGATGCGTGCCGCGATCTGTTTGCCGACGAGAATCAGTCCACCCGTTGCCCCGTAGGTGAGTGCGAAGCCCGGGTTCGTCAGCTCACCTGGAAAGGCCAGCAGCCGGATCAGCGCGGAAACGAAGAGGAGATTGGCGACGGACGTGGGACGGCCGAGAAGTCTCGACACTGCGTACAAGCCGATCATCCATGCCGCCCTCGAGACTGAAGGTTCGTCGCCAGCGAAACGTGGCGCAATGACCGACAGCAGGAGAAGCATCCAGTCTGCGACGGCGGCCGCGCCAATGAGTCGCAGAATCATCGTCATCGCCGCTGCTGCGATGGCGATCTGCATCCCGGAGAAGACGAGAAGGTGATAGATGCCGCCGCGGAGATAGTCCTGTCGCGCTTCTTCCGGCAGACGCTCGGCCTGTCCAAGGGCCACGGCCTGTACGAGCGCAACTGCTCGCGGCTCTGACGCGGAGTAGCGGAAGATCTCCTGTGAGAGCCTTCGATTCCAGAACGCCGGATCCCACCTCTGCAACCCCCCGCTGTACGAAATGAGTCTCGTTGACTTCACATGCAGCGTGTAGCGTCCCTTTTCGGACAGGCGCAGAAAGCCTTCCGCGCGGATGAGACTCTCATCGCCGAATGGAACCGGCTCTGTGGCGAGAACGAGGAGCAGCGGCTGGTCGAAGTGTTCAGCCGACGGCGCGGTCATACGGAACGATGGCGCGCGGAGCAGAAACGTTTCGTTCGGTGCCTCCCGCCATTCACGCGTGAGCGGCGCTTCGATCCTGACGAACCGCTCTCCGCCGACCGACTCGACGATCGCCGAGCTTTGCTCCTCTCCGACTGCGTGTCTCAAACCTGTCGACAGCCCGAGCGCGCAGCAGAGGAGCAGAAGCGCGACTCTCCTCGATGTGCGCAGGAAGAGGGACAGCCCGGCGCAAACGATGATGCCGCGGACTGCCATCTCGCCGTACACGATCGATGGAGCTGCTGAGAGGCAGACGGCAAAAAGCGTTACCGGAAGTGCAGCTGGGATGTTGGAATCAGGCGATTCATCGTTCACGAATGAACGAGGAGAGAGTCTCTATGTGATGTGTATTCGGGAAGAGGTCGAGCAGGTCGAGCGTGCGGAGCTTCCAGCCGTGACGCCCAAGCCGTGAAACGTCACGCGAAAAGGTTACAGGGTCGCACGAGAGATAGCAAATCATCTCAGCGTCGATATTCGCCAGCAGCTCGGCTGCGCCCGCGGCGAGGCCCGCCCTCGGTGGATCGACCATGACGAAGTCGGCGCGAGGATTCCTCGCGAGGAACTTCTCGACATCCTCCCGCACCATCCCGACGTTCGACAGATGCTCCGAGTTCAGACGGCCGTGTCGGAAAGAGATCGGCGAGGACTCGACACCGGTCACCCGCTCGAACATCGTGCCGAGAGGGACCGTGAAGAACCCGGCGCCTGCATAGAGATCGATGGCCACGCGACGATTCCTGACCTCGGTTGCGTGCGCCTTGACCAGATCGATCATCGTTCCGAGGAGGTGACGGTTGACCTGGAAGAAAGCGCCGATCGAAAGTTGGTAGTCGATACCGCGAACCTGGATCGTGACTGGAACCTGAGCCTCGGTGCTCGCAGACGCAGCGAAAAAGCCTCCGCTCTCGAACGTCTCGATCGAGGCGCCTTCCGAACGAGTCGCAAGCTCCCGGAGATCTGCAAGATGGGCGATCACCTCCGGGCCGACAACTTCGCACTCCGGCACGATCGGTATGACACTGTTCGTGCGGGCCGCAAAGAAGCCGATGGCGCGTTCGGGGCCATCGCTTACCTGAAGCCGGCTGCGGAGTCTGTAGTTGAGTGGCGAGGGGTGAAGCCTGATGCCAGGAATGTCGTTCGCCGCGAGCTTGCCGATGCGTTGGAGCGAATCATGGAGGATTTCGCGTTTGGCTTCCAGCTGGTGATCCAGCCGCAGGGACGTCCAGTCGCAACCGCCACACTCGTCGGCGATGGGGCACGGCTCAGCCCGCCTTCGTAAACTGGGCACGATCAGCCGGATCACCTCTGCTCGTCCGAAGCCTTTCTTCACCTCTGTGATCTCGACCTCTGCCCGATCTCCCGGATAAAGAGCTGGAATGAACAGAGGGAAGCCGGCGACTCGGGCGATGGAGTCGCCTCCCGCGACCAGCTTCTCGGCCGTGACCTCGATCAGCTCGCCACGTTTGACGGGCGGCCCTGCATCTTTCATCGGTTCCATTTCATCTTTGTGATAAAACCTCTCACCCTATGAAAGTACACGAGTATCAGGCTAAAGAGATTCTCAGAAGATATGGCGTGCCCACGCCGCGAGGCATCGTGGTGGAAGAACCGCTCGGAGCACGCGATGCCGCGAAGGAGCTCGGAGGACGCGTCGTCGTGAAGGCGCAGATCCACGCGGGCGGCCGTGGCAAAGGGGGCGGGGTCAAACTCGCTTCGAACCCCGACGAGGCGGTCGACATCACGAAACAGATCCTCGGGATGACGCTCATCACGCACCAAACCGGTCCCGAGGGAATGGTCGTTCGCAAGGTGCTGATCGAGGAAGCCCTCAACATCGACCGCGAGCTCTACCTCGGGATCACTCTCGACCGTAAGCTCGGCAAGCCCGTCATCATGGCCTCGCGCCAGGGTGGCATGGAGATCGAGGAAGTGGCGGCGAAGGATCCGAAAGCGATTCATCGCGAGCCGATCGATCCGGTCCTCGGCGCACAGCCCTTCCAGGCGCGTGCAGTCGCACGGGCGCTGGGACTCGAAGGTGAGTCGTTCCGGCAGGGCGTCGACTTCGTCCAGAAGATGATGCGCGCGTATGTCGAAATCGATGCTGCTCTCGCAGAGATCAACCCGTTGCTAGTCACGAAAGAAGGCAACGTTCTCGCGCTCGACTGCAAAATGACATTCGATGACAACGCACTCTTCCGGCACAAAGAAATCGGCGAGATGCGTGATCTCTTCGAGGAAGACCCGCTCGAAGTCGAAGCATCGAAGTTCGGATTGAACTACATCAAACTCGACGGCAACGTCGGATGCATGGTGAACGGCGCGGGTCTCGCGATGGCGACGATGGACATCATCAAGCTCGCGGGAGGGCAGCCGGCCAACTTCCTGGACGTTGGTGGTGGTGCGAACGCGGAGCAGGTGAAGAACGCATTTCGCATCATATTGAGTGATAAAAATGTTAAAGCAATATTGATCAACATATTTGGTGGCATCATGCGTTGCGACCGGATCGCCGAGGGGGTCGTGCAGGCTTCCCGCGAGGTGGGACTGCCTGTGCCGGTGGTTGTGAGGCTCGAGGGAACGAATGTCGAGCTGGGCAAGCAGATCCTCGCTGACTCTGGCCTGAACCTCATCACTGCAGACGGGATGAAGGATGCGGCCGAGAAGGTGGTTCAGGCCGCCGGGCTGCACGGCTGAGAACCGTTTCGGCAACCTGATACGAGCAGACTTTCGGAGAACTGAATGGCAATCTGGGCAGACGAGAACACGCGGGTAGTTGTGCAGGGGATCACCGGTCGCGAGGGTACCTTTCACGCAATCGCGTGCAGAGAATACGGAACGAAAGTGATTGGGGGCGTGACGCCCGGCAAGGGTGGGACGACGCACGAGGGGTTTTCGGTATTCGACGGGGTAACGGAAGCGAGGGAGAAAGAGGGAGCGAACTGCGCTCTGATTTTCGTACCTCCCCGCTTTGCTGCCGACGCGATCATGGAAGCGTGCGACGCCGGGATCGAACTGATCATCTGCATCACCGAGGGAATTCCGGTGAATGACATGGTGCGGGCGCACGACTTCATGTTCAAGAAGAACACTGAGCGGCTGATGGCTTACGGTGAAGCGTTGCGCACGCGAGTCGCGGCAGGCGGAGGGGAGGATCCTTCGCAGACATGGACTGCTGGTGGCGCTGATGCAGCCGGCCGGGCCGGCGTGTCGCGGCTGATCGGTCCGAACTGCCCCGGGATCATCACGCCCGGGAAGGCGAAGATCGGCATCATGCCTGGTCACATCCATCGCGAGGGACCGATCGGAATCGTCTCGCGCTCCGGAACGCTGACTTACGAAGCGGTGGGGCAGCTTTCGCGCTTGAACATCGGCCAGTCTACGGCCGTTGGTATCGGAGGCGATCCGTTGCCTGGCACCAACTTCATCGACTGTCTCGCCGCGTTCGAGCTCGATCCGCAGACCGAGGCCATTGTGATGATTGGAGAGATCGGCGGCACGGCGGAGGAAGAGGCTGCCGACTACGTGAAGACGTACGTGAAGAAGCCGGTCGTCGCATTCATCGCGGGCCAGACGGCGCCACCGGGACGTCGCATGGGACACGCCGGTGCAATCATCAGCGGCGGAACGGGAACAGCCGCGGAGAAGATGACGGCTCTGCGCGCAGCCGGGATTCATGTCGTCGAATCACCGGCCGATCTCGGCTCGAAGGTGACCGAGGTGTGGCAGGCGTCATGAGAGAGCGCGCCGAACAATGAAATCTCTTGTGGTTCCGGGCGCGGCCACCAGAGGCTGGATCGTTCTCATCGGCGGAGGGGAGTTCTCGTTCGGTGAGACGAAGGAGATCGACGAGTT
>JBGSYJ010000112.1:0-3316 GCA_041750915.1 Thermoanaerobaculia bacterium
CTTTCTGCGGCGACGGCGCCCGACGGTCTGTCGCTCGATCTGGTGAAAGCGGAGTACTTCAGAACCGAGGTTCCGTACGGCGCGATCATCTACAGAGAAGCAAAGCGCTACGGTCTTCAGCCGGAACTCGTCGCTGCGGTCGTCGAAGCCGAATCGGACTTCCGACCGAAGCTGCTCTCCCGCAAGAATGCTCACGGACTCATGCAGATCATTCCGAGTACCGGAGAGCTGATGGGCGCGACGGACCTGCTCGATCCTGCCGACAATGTGCGGGCGGGCGCGCGATATCTCCGATATCTTCACGACCGCTTCAACGGCGATCAGACGCTCGTCCTCGCTGCGTACAACGCGGGGCCGACAGCAGTCCGTCGCTTCGGTGGTGTTCCGCCCTTCCGCGAGACGCAGAATTACCTCAAGCGCGTGAGCCGCTCGAAAGCGAAGTTCGAGCGACGCGTCGCCACGCGGCATTCCGCCCTCGTGGACATGGTCAGCGTCACGGCTGAGTAGCTCTTCCCGGTTCGTTACCCCCGAGCAAGCGCGGGCTGAAGTAGTCTGCAGGACAAGTCCGATCGTTTCTCGTCTCAATGACCTGTCGAGTCATTCTTCACTCAGGACGAGAACTCCAATTCAGTCGTCGCCACCCGACTGACTCTTCTCGATCCGGATGACGACGAACTTCGATGTCGGTGTATTGCTCTTCTCCGCCACCGAACCGATCGGAACCAGGACGTTCGCCTCAGGAAAGTACGTCGCCGTGCATCCGCGCGGAATGTCGAAAGGCACGACTGCGAACCGCTCTGCACGGCGAGTGGAACCATCGAACGTTCCCGCGAGGTCAACGAGTTGACCTTCACGCAATCCTGCATCGTGAACGTCATCGCGGTTCATGAAGATCACGCGACGCCCGCCACGAATCCCGCGGTAGCGATCATCAAGGCCGTAGACCGTGGTGTTGAACTGATCGTGGCTGCGCACGGTCATCATGATGTACTCGCCCGCTTCGAGGCTATGTCGCGGGATGGGATGCACGGTGAAGTGTGCGAGACCGTCGTCCGTCTTGAACTCGCCGGATCGCGCAGAGTTTGGAAGTACAAAAGGTCCCCGGCGAATGCGCTCGTTGTATTGCTCGAAACCGGGGATCACCGCCTCGATGTGATCCCGAATGCGATCGTAATCGGAAGCGGCACCCATCCAGTCGACGGTGGTGCGATCTTCCAGCGTTGCCGTCGCCAGACGCGCTACGATTGCCGTTTCACTCAGCAGCGCCTCGGACGCTGGTGCGAACGATCCGCGCGAAGCGCTGACGACGCCCATCGAATCTTCGACGGTGACGAACTGCTCGCCGCCTGCCTGCACGTCGCGCTCACTTCGTCCGAGACATGGGAGGATCATCGCTCGGCGCCCCGTCACCAGGTGCGCGCGATTGAGTTTCGTCGACACGTGAACCGTGAGCTCGCACTTCCGAAGCGCGGCAGCGGTGAAGTCGGTGTCAGGGCTTGCTGAGAGAAAGTTTCCGCCGAGAGCAAAGAAGACGCTGGCCCGGCCATCATGCATCGCCTTGATCGATTCGACAGTGTCGAAACCGTGCTCTCGCGGTGGCTCGAAATGAAACTCGCGCGCGAGGTCGTCGAGGAAGCCGTCCTTAGGGCGCTCCCAGATTCCCATCGTGCGGTCGCCCTGCACGTTGCTGTGTCCGCGGACGGGACATGCTCCCGCGCCGGGCCGTCCGAGGTTGCCGCGAAGGAGAAGAAAGTTCACGATCTCCTGAATCGTTGCAACGGCGTTCTTGTGTTGCGTGAGGCCCATCGCCCAGCAGACGATGATTCCGTCAGCTTCCGCTGCGATCTGCGCGGCGCGGCGGATCTGTTCCCGGGAGACGCCGCTCTCTTCGATGATGACGTCCCACTCTGCATCGCGCAGCGATGACTCGAACTGCTGAAAGCCACTCGTGCGCGACCTGATGAATTCATAGTCGAGAACTTCACCGGGCCTCCGGCGCTCCTCGTCGAGCATCTCCTTCATGATCCCTTTGAGGAGAGCGACGTCGCCGTTGATGCGAACCTGGAGAAACAGCTCGGAGAGAGGCGTGCCTGCTCCAAGCAGTCCCGAGATCTCCTGGGGATTGCTGAAGCGCAGGAGGCCTGTCTCGGGAAGCGGGTTGATACTGACAATTCGGCAGCCTCGTCTGGCGGCAGCCTGCAGCGAGGCCATCATGCGTGGATGGTTCGTGCCCGGATTCTGGCCGATAATGAAGATCGCTCCGGCCTTCTGGAAGTCGTCCAGCGTTACGGTACCCTTGCCGACTCCGATGGTTTCCGTCAGCGCCGTGCCGCTGGATTCGTGGCACATGTTCGAGCAGTCGGGGAGATTGTTCGTTCCGAACTGACGAACAAAGAGCTGGTAAAGGAATGCCGCTTCGTTGCTGGTACGGCCGGATGTGTAGAAGAGCGCACGGTCGGGCGAATCGAGACCACGCAGCTGTTCGGCAATCGTTTTGAAGGCCTCGTCCCACGAGATCGGCTCGTAGTGATCGGAACCTTCGTGGAGAATCATCGGTTCGGTCAGCCGTCCCTGTTTGCCGAGCCAGTGATCGGTCTCCCGAGCGAGCTCGCTCACGGAATGTTCACGGAAGAAGTCAGCCGTGACGCGGCGTGTCGTCGCTTCTTCGGCAACGGCCTTCGCGCCGTTCTCGCAGAACTCCGCGACGTGACGCTCGTCGGGATTCGGCCACGCGCAGCTCTGGCAATCGAATCCATCTTTCTGATTCACGCGAAGCAGAGCGCGCGTGCCGCGGAGGACGCCCATCTCTTCCCAGCTCTGCTTCAGCGTTGCGATGACCGACGGGACACCGGCGGCAGATCGGGGGACGGTGGTGATGACGGGCCGCGGCTCGTACGGTGGTGTGCGCGCATCCGAAGCCTTCCGTTCGGCGGGCTCGGAAGCTACGTCGGCGTCCTTGGTGACGTAGTGATTGTCGACGCCGCTCTCGGCGTCGTTGGGCGGGTGGGTCACCGGGACATTCTACGATCTTCGGGACGGAGCCCGAGTGCGCGACGATGTTCGGATGTTGTCATCCCGAGCAAGTGCGGGTGTGGGGGAGGGGCGAGGGATCTCCGGCGATAGTACATTCGTGATTCTTAATCGGCGTCGGGTGGTGGCGGAGACCGTTAGGTAACTCTGTACCATCGCGGGAGATCCCTCGGTACGACACGAAGCCGTGGAAAGGAGGAAGTCGAGAGCAACAGCGACTGAAACCGATCGAAGAGGACCTGACAGGTCCAAATCCTGTCCAGCAAAGGGTGGCGCCCGGCTGGAA
>JBGSYJ010000113.1:0-5975 GCA_041750915.1 Thermoanaerobaculia bacterium
CCCATCGTTAATGTCGCGGATCAGGGCTTCTCTTGCGCTCATCGGACTCCTCCAGGGCATTCAGATACCTCCGAATGCATCCTTGCCTAGATTTGTCCTCGATGTCTCCGGTTTGGGTCCTCGATCTGTCCGGTCAGAACCACCCTCTCCCCGACTTCGCGGGGAGAGGGGAAGTTTCTCGGACGGTGTGGGCGGGGGAACCCAGAACTCAGAACCGTGCGGGCGGGCGGGCGTGCAGAACTCAGAACCGGGTGGGAGGGTGGGCACAACCGGGCGGGAAGGGGCGGGCGGGGTCTGTTAAAGTTCGTCCCCGATGAAACGGTACATCACGATCCACTCCCACTTTTATCAGCCCGCACGCGAAAACCCCTGGCTCGAGGCCATTGAACGGCAGGAATCGGCTTTCCCCTACCACGACTGGAACGAGCGCATCACGGCCGAGTGCTACGCCCCGAATGCGACCTCGCGGATCCTCGATGACCAGAAGCGCATCGTCAAGATCGTCAGCAACTACTCCCGGATCAGCTTCAACTTCGGTCCCACACTCCTGGCATGGATGGAGGCAGAAGCTCCGGAAACCTATCGCGCAATTCTCGAGGCAGACCGCGAAAGCATGGCGCACTTCTCCGGCCACGGCTCGGCAATCGCGCAGGCGTACAGCCACATGATCCTCCCGCTGGCGAGCCGCCGGGACAAGGCGACTCAGGTGGCATGGGGGATCATCGACTTCGAGCGTCGATTCGGCAGAAAACCAGAAGGGATGTGGTTGCCCGAAACTGCCGTCGACACCGAGACGCTCGAAGTACTCGCCGAACAGGGGATCATGTTCACGATTCTCGCGCCGCACCAGGCCGCCAGGATCCGTGAGGTCGGCGTGGAGGAGTGGACCGAGGTCAACGGCTCGAAGGTCGACCCGACGCGCGCGTACGTGGCGAGGCTCCCCTCCGGCCGGACCATCAACCTCTTCTTCTACGACGGACCCATCTCTCGCGCCGTTGCGTTCGAGCGTCTGCTCACCCGCGGCGAAGATTTCGCGGGCCGGCTGATGAGCGGATTCTCGGCGGACCGCGATGCGCCGCAACTGATGCATATCGCCACCGACGGCGAGACCTACGGGCATCACCACACCCACGGCGACATGGCGCTCGCATACGCTCTCGAACATCTGGAGAAAGATCCCTCGGTTCATCTGACGAACTACGGCGAGTTTCTCGAGCTTCACCCTCCCACCTGGGAAGTGGAGATCGCCGAGAACACCTCGTGGAGCTGCAGTCACGGCGTCGAACGCTGGAGCAGGCACTGCGGATGCAGCGGCGGCGAAGCAGGATGGAACCAGGACTGGCGCGCGCCACTTCGCGCGGCGCTCGATGAGCTGCGCGACGAGATCGAGACGCGTTTCGAGCGTGCTGCATCGGTCCTGTTCCACGATCCATGGCGTGCCCGCGATGCCTACATCGAGGTTGTGAGCGACCGCTCGGCCGGGTCGGTGAAGCACTTCCTTGTTGAACAAGCCAAAGGACCGTTGACCACCGAGCAGGAAACGGAAGCACTCGAGCTGATGGAACTGCAGCGATACGCAATGTTGATGTACACGAGCTGCGGCTGGTTCTTCTCGGACATCTCCGGCATCGAGACGGTTCAGGTGATTCAATACGCTGCGCGCGTGGTTCAGCTGGCAGACAACCTGTTCGGGGAGTCATACGAGCCTGCGCTCCTCCGGAACCTCGAGCTTGCAGTGAGCAACGTCCCGGAACGTGGTAACGGCCGGGACATTTACGAGACGCTGGCGAAACCTGCGATCGTCGACCTTCCGAAGGTAGGCGCCCACTACGCCGTGTCGTCACTGTTCGAGAACTACCCCGAAAAAAGCAAAGTCCATTGCTATGAGGTCCAGCGTGAGGATCTTCAGATTTTCGAGACGGGAAGAACACGCACTGTCGTTGGCCGTGCGAAGGTCACCTCGCTGATCACGCACGAAACCGCGCTTCTCAGCTTTGGAGTGCTCTACATGGGAGAGCTGAGCCTCAGCGGAGGCGTGCGCCTCTTCCAGGGAGACAGTGAGTACGAGCGACTCGTTTCCGATCTCGCCGACCCTCTCGCTCACAATGATTTCGCAAAGGTCGTTCGCCTGCTGGACAAGCACTTCGGTGTTCTGACCTTTTCGATGAAGTCGCTGTTTCTCGACGAACAGCAGAAGATCGCCGACCGAATCTGGGAATCGACCATCCGCGAGGCGGAGGCCACCTACCGGCAACTGTATGAGCAGCATCGATCGACGATGCTTTTTCAGTCGGAGATGAGCGTTCCACCACCCCCGATTTTCCGGAGGACTGCAGAGGTCGCTCTCAATCTCAATCTGAGAAGGGCGGCCGATCAGGACGACCTTTCCGTGGCCCAGATTCAACGTCTCGTCGACGAGGCGCTCAGAGCGGGCGTCCAGCTGGACGCGACATCGCTCTCGTACAAGTTTCAACAGATGGTCGAGCGCAAGGCTGACGAGTGGGAGGCGAGCCCTGCGAGCCTCGAACGCCTTGAACAGCTGCGTGACGCGGCCGCGTTGGCGCGCAACCTGCCCTTCGAAGTTCCCCTGTGGAAAGTTCAGAATGCCTGGTACCGCCAGAAGCTCGCATGGATGCCTTCGGTCCTGCAGGAGCAGGTGGACGGAGAGGCAGTGGCCGCACGTTGGATGGAGACCTTCGAGTCGCTGGGAGAGAATCTGGCCTTCGGCGCAAACTGAGAGATTGACGGATGTCTAAGCGCATAACCGGTGGTTCACCACCCCGAGGCTCGAGGATACCGAGCTCTACGTATCGAATTCAGTTCAACGCAGAGTTCGGATTTTCCGATGCTGTCGACATCACGCCGTACCTTTCGCGGCTGGGAATCGGCGACATCTACGCGTCTCCCGCGCTGACCGCGCGTCCAGGAAGCACGCATGGCTACGACGTTGCCGATCCGAGCAGGGTGAGTCGCGAGCTCGGCGGCGCCCGCGGGTTCGCTGAGCTCTCGAAGTCCCTGCGGGCCCACGAGATGGGATTGCTGCTCGATATCGTACCCAATCACATGGCCGCCAGCACGGACAATCCATGGTGGATGGATCTGCTCGAGAATGGCCGTAGCTCGCGCTACGCTCACTTCTTCGACATCGATTGGGATCCGACAACAGGAAAAGGCGCGCTCAATGACAAGATTCTCCTTCCCGTCCTGGGGCAGGTGTACGGCGCCGTGCTCGAGTCCGGTGAGATCAGGATTGAGGCGGATCAAGACGGCATCGCGGTCCGCTACTACGAATTGAAGATCCCGGTTTCACCTCGATCATGGCCTCGCATCCTCGGGGACGAGCTCGCTGGCATGGCGCGAGCCGACGATACGAGCCGCGCCATCTACGATGCGCTCAACGCTTTGACTGAGTTTCACCAAGAGGGCGACCTCGAGGAAGGAGACTTTCACCTCCGCCGCGGAAGGATCTGGGAAAAGTTGTGGATGCTCTACACGACGCAGGAGGCGTTCCGTAAACGGCTCGACCAGCGCATCGCGACGATCAACGGGACCCCTGGGAAACCGGAGAGTTTCGACGAGCTCGATTCGATTCTGGAAGAGCAGGTCTACCGGCTCGCGTACTGGCGGCGGGCGGCTGACGAGATCAACTACAGGCGATTCTTCGACATCACGGATCTCGTAGGGGTGCGCGTGGAAGAAGAGGAAGTCTTTCGGGAGCGCCACGCCCTGATCATGTCGATGATCCGGGAGGGGCTGGTCACCGGCCTGCGCATCGATCACATCGACGGCCTCTTCGACCCTGCACGCTACCTCGAGCGCCTGCAGCAATCTGCGGCCCCCGGCTGGAAGGGCGATCCATCGAAGCCCGGCTTCTACGTCGTCGTCGAAAAGATCCTCGGCGAGGGCGAACATCTACGCGACGACTTCGCCACGCACGGCACGAGCGGTTACGACTACCTCGCAGCGGTGAATCTCGTATTCATCGATCCGCGGGGGCTCGAGACCATCGATCGGGGCTATCGCCGCCTCACGGGAGTTGGCGACTTCGATCAGCTCATCTACGAAAAAAAGAAGCTCGTTCTCGACGACCTCTTCTGGGGTAACGTGCGCCGGCTCGGAGATGAGTTGATCAGCATGGCCCGAGTCGACCGGCGCGCACGCGATGTTCGGGCAAGACAGATCTCGAAGGCGCTCGTCGAGATCACCGCGTTCCTCAGCGTCTATCGCACCTACACGCGTGACTTTTCGGTTGCGCCCGATGACAATCGCTACATCGAAGAAGCGGTTGAACGCGCGCGTAAGATCCCGATGCTGAGTCCTCGGGCAATCGATTTCGTGCGCAGCGTGCTCCTGCTCGAACTGCCAGCGTATGCCGAGGACCGCAGGGATGAATGGCTCGGCTTTGTAATGCGATGGCAGCAGTTCACCGGCCCGGTGATGGCCAAGGGTGTCGAGGACACTAGTTTCTATATCTACAACCGGCTGATATCGATGAACGAAGTGGGCGGCGAGCCGTCATTCGACGTCTCCCATGCCGTTGAGCACTTCCATCAGTTCAACATCGAGAGGGCGGAGCGCTGGCCCCATGCCCTGAACGGCACCTCCACTCATGACACGAAGCGCAGCGAAGACATGCGCGCCCGCATCAACGTCATCAGCGAGCTTGCAGGCACCTGGCAGTCGGCCGTCTCGCGCTGGATGCGGATGAATGAGAAGAAGAAGCGGATGGTTCACGGCCGGCTGATACCCGACCCCAACGAAGAGATCCTGATCTACCAGACGCTCGCGGGGGTGTGGCCCCTGGAGAAATCGGAAGTTCGGGAGCTTCCCACGCGCCTCGAACAGTTTCTCATCAAGGCCTCGCGTGAAGCGAAGCTGCACACGACATGGTTGCGCCCGGATGAAGCTTACGAAGAGGCGCTCACAGGATTTGCGAGACGCCTTCTCCGGAAAAGCAAAGACGGATTCCTCGATGACTTCCTGCGGCTTCAGGAAAGAATCGAACATTACGGTTTCATCAACAGCATCGCGCAGGTAACTCTCAAGGCGACCTCGCCGGGGGTTCCCGACTTCTACCGCGGATCAGAGATCTGGGACTTCAGCCTCGTCGATCCGGACAATCGGCGACCCGTCGATTATGCGCTGCGGCAATCGCTGCTCGATTCAATCGAGAATGCCGATCTGCGTGAGATTCTGAATGATTGGCGCGACGGCAGAGTCAAGCTCTTCACGACGACACGTCTCCTGCAGCTCAGGAGAAGACTGGCGAAATTCTTCGAAGCTGCTGATTACAGGCCGTTGACGGTTCGTGGACCGCGGAAGGACAACGTGATCGCGTTCGCCAGAAGAGCCGGGAACCAGTGGCAGATCACAGCGACGCCCCGACTTGTTGCACAACTCTCATCGTCGCGCAGCCTTCCGCTGGGCGTGAAGACGTGGAGATCGACGACCCTGGCGCTTCCCCAGGGTGCTCCGCAGCAGTGGCGAAACATCTTCACCGGCGAGGTGATCGAAACGAGACGGAGTTTGCTCGCGCTCGCAGATGTGTTCCGCGAGTTTCCGGTCGCAGTGCTCGTGTCGGAGTGAGGAAGTCGGTCGGCAGCGGAGCCAAAGTGACACACCAGCTCATTGTTCACGAGGGATGAACCAAATGTCATCCCGAGCAAGCGTGGGTGTGTGGGAGGGGCGAGGGACCTCACGCGATGGTACATAGTAGCCTTGAGGAACTCCGTACCTCGGCTGTTTCGGTGACGATTTGACTATGTACTATCGCCGGAGTTCCCTCGCCCCTCCCACCCACACGACCAAGCTCGGGATGACAAGCCCTGAAGATCGCCGCTCCCCTACTTTCCCGCCAGCACCAGCGCTTCGAGACTCACCTCGGTTGGAACGCCGCCGCACTTTCTGTTGAAATCGAGCTCCGCCAGTTCGCTGAGCGCGCGCATGAGCGACTCTTCTGAATGGTGCCGCGCGAT
>JBGSYJ010000114.1:0-4120 GCA_041750915.1 Thermoanaerobaculia bacterium
TACGAGACAACGGACATGCCGACCTCGGCGGGCTCGCTGTCGCTCAAAGGTGTGATGTTGAAGACCGATGCGTTTCAGATCAGAAAGCTCCGTGAAGCGGGCGCCATCATGCTGGCGAAGAGCAACATGGCGGAGTTCGCCTTCGATCCGATGGAAACAGTGAACTCACTGCTGCCCGGATATACGCGCAATCCGTATGCACTCGATCGCGTAACGGCAGGCTCGAGCGGCGGCACGGCCGCAGCGGTCGCCGCGAACTTCGGCGCTGTCGGCCTCGGCACTGACACTGGCAACTCCATCCGTGGGCCATCGTCGCACACGAGCCTGGTGGGGATCCGTTCGACGATGGGACTCACGAGCCGTGACGGAATCGTGCCGCTCTTTCTCGACAAGGACATCGGCGGACCGATGGCGCGGACGGTGGCCGATGCTGTAGCGATCTTCGACGTGATCGCCGGCTACGATCCGGCGGATCCAGTGACTTCCGCGAGTCAGGGCAAGCGCGCAGACAGCTACATGAAGTTCCTCGACAACGACGGCGCGCGCGGCATGCGGCTCGGCGTCGTGCGACAGCTGTTCACCGCGCAGAACACCGACCCGGAAGTGATGAAGCGCATGAAGCAGGCGCTCGCCGATCTCGAGCGCCTGGGCGCGCAGATGGTCGATCCGGTCCACGTCGCGGAGATCGACAGCATCCCGCCTGGAATGCTCTTCTGCCTCCGGTTCAAATTCGACATCAACGACTATCTGGTCCGGCTGGCTCCCGATGCGCAGGTGAAGAGCCTGGATGACATCATCAAGTCGGGAAAGTTCCATCCGTCCATCGAAAAGCGGCTGCTCGACCGTAACGCGGAGCCGCCGCTGGCCGAGAACGCGCGGTGCGCGCAGGTCGCGCAGAACACGCAGCGAATGCAGGAGGTCGTGCAGAAGGTGATGGACGAAAACAAACTGGACGCACTCGTCTATCCGACGTGGGCCTTCCCGCCGCGTATGATCGGAGACCTCAACACGCCACACGGCAACAACAGCCCGCGACTGTCGCCACCGACAGGATTTCCTTCGATCACGGTTCCAATGGGGTTCGTGCGCGAGGGCCTGCCGGTCGGACTTCAGGTCCTGGGCCGCGCATGGAGCGAGCCGACACTGATCCGGATCGTGTACGCCTACGAGCAGGCCACCCGGCACCGCCGTCCGCCCACCAGTACTCCGCCGCTGCGTTCGCGGCCGTGAGGCCGCTCCGGCGCCGGGCCATTGAAGTCATTCAGGTCATCGGGGTGTGATACCCAACGGTCCACCGTGCCGCTTGGAAGCGAGACGCACCCTCGCTCGAGACCTTGCCGCCAGTCTTCAGGGGATCTTTCACCTCGCTCAGAGAATCCGTCTGGGCCAATCCTGCGTACTGGGGAGAGGAGAAATTTCAGATGAAGATGAAGACGATGACCACGGTGTTGTTGACTGTTCTGACGCTGGCGGGGTGCAAGAGCTCCATGGACAATTCGATGGACGGCTCGATGAGTGCGGAGATGAATATCGCCGAGGTCGCGATGTCGACCGGCATGCACTCCACGCTGGTGTCCGCCCTGAAAACCGCCGGGCTGGACGGAATGCTCATGAACGATGGCCCGTACACAGTGTTTGCACCGACCGACGCAGCATTTGCAAAGCTCCCGGCTGGTACGGTCGAAATGCTGATGCGACCCGAGAACCGCGACAAGCTTCGTGCCCTGCTTTCGTATCACGTGGTGCCGGGCAATGTGAGTGCGCGGGAAGTCATGGCGATGAGCTCTGCAAAGACCGCGAATGGGGCAATGCTGCGGATCGGCACCATGGGCGATAAGGTCATGATCAACGACGGGCACCTGGTCAAGACCGATGTCATGGCAAGTAACGGCACCGTTCATGTGATCGACACAGTGCTCATGCCTCCGATGTGACGACGGCGGTTTCAACCGGACCGGACGCGCTTCGAAATCGAAGCGTGGCCGGTCCTTCCTTCAATCAGTTCGCTCGCGATCGATCATTCAGCGACCAGTCGTAGTCCTGATACTCGATCTTCACGTTCTCGCCGGCGGCCTCCAGCGTTCTCACCTTATCGGCAGACAGGTGTCTTTTCAGGAAAGCGAGCTGCCCGGGCTCTTCGAAATCTTCCTTGAACCAGTCCATGATCTTCGTTGTGCGAACGACCGTGGTATCGCCGTTCTTCTCGATCTCGACACCCATCGGGCCATTGAGAAACTTCCGCGTCTGCTCGTCGAGCTGCTGGTCGATCTGCGCCGCTGTGAAGGCTCCTCCAGCGCGAATCGGCGGGCAGGTCGCTGCCGCGCAGTTGATTGCGAAGTGAATGCGCGGGTCGCCGAACTTCCGGATCTGACCATGTTCGACATCGTTCAGCGACATCGTTCCCGTCCCATACGGAACCACGTCCTTGTCGAAGACGTTGAGCCTGCGCCCGGGATCGGTCGAGAGTTCCTGGATGGAGTCGATCGGATAGTTCTCCGCAACGAGGGCCACGACATTGACGTTGTACAGATTGATCCAGTACGCCAGCCGGGCCTGCTCAGAAAGCGAGGCTGCATCGACTCTTGCGAGGCGCTGCTGAAGTTGCCGTATCGCAGGCATGTCGTTTTCCTTCAACGCTCCGTAGTCGAATCCTTCGCTTTCGCTGTAATACTTTCTCAGAAGGTCATCCCACGCCGCGTAGTCGGGTGCGCTCGTAGCGGCGTCCGGCGCAGGAGCCGGAGGTGGCGAGGCAGCCGGCTGGCACTGCATGGCAACCAGAAGCGGAAGAGCGAAAATCACCATCAGAATCATTCGTCGGTAGTTCATGACGCTGGGGACTTGCAACACTGGTACCTCACGCCTCTCGAGGCTCCGGCGAGCTGGCCCCGGCAGTGCAGGGTCGGGGAGTAGGGAGTCTCAACATGAGCCAGCGAACCGGTCGCTTTGCCGTCGCATCATCTCAGTGAACCTGATCGCAGTCCTGGTGACGGCATGTACCAGCACGCCTCGGCCTCCGGCCCCGCGCGCCGCGTTGACGTTCACTACGATGCGGTGGCCGTGTCCGCCGCATCGTAATCGGTCACGAGCCAGACCAGGAACACGACGATTCCAAACGCGATGAAGAAGTTGCGTGCAGCCGGCTCGCCGGCGTAGCCGAAAATGAACGGCAGTGCAACGAGCGTGAATGACACCACGAACTCCACACCTCCATGGATCTTGAATGGCACGAGCTTCAGAACTCCCATTGGATAGGCGGTGAGCAGCGTCAGCAGAAGATGCACAACAGCCAGCACGTACGAGATCCGCGCAGGAGTCTGTGAAAAACTGAAAAGCGATGGCGCGAGAGCAAACGCCGCGACAACGACGAAGTCGAGGTAGCCATGCATACGCGGGGTGAGCAGCTTCATGAGAATTCCTCCTGGCGCGGTTGGCGCGCCACTTGTTCACTACGTTCGAATCGCGGTTCCGGCTTTGCGAGACGAGCTGTGACATCGGACGAAAAGTACAGCGGCTGGGGTGTACAAGCTGGCGAGATGATCTCTCGCCACACTGACCCGGCCGCCATTGGCGCGCTATTGTCCCCTTTCGTCACACTCTGCCGGACAATGAAACCAGCACGTCGTCGATCGCGAATCACGTGCTGCCCATGTCATTCACAGCCTGCGTCAGCAGGTCTGCAACTCCGGCCTGCGTCGCGGAACGCATCAGATACTCGCGGTCGATGAGCTCACTGGATACACGCAGGATTCCAACGATGTCACGCCACTGGCGTTCGGACCTCTCGCCGCCCATCCGGAACCACATCAGTTTCCGTACCAGCAGATCAGCGACGCTGCCGAAAACTCGTCCGCTTCGATCATCAGATCGAGATCGATCGTCGCTCTTGGCTCGCCCCAGATCGAGGAGGCCACCGATCCGCCTATGACATACCGGATCCCGAGTCGATCGAGAATGGCGGCGATTCCTGTCGCCAGCGTGAGCGGATCGCCGGGGCTCACGAGAAATCCATTCGGTCGCCGTAGACTCGGCGCATCGCCTCCGGCGAGAGCCGGCGTGCGGCCAGCCTGAGCCACAGCTCATCGTCGGTGGCGAGCGGATTGCGCTGCCTCAGCTCCGCGAA
>JBGSYJ010000115.1:0-3658 GCA_041750915.1 Thermoanaerobaculia bacterium
GTCGAACGCGCCACCGCCGCCTTCGTTCTCGTAGTCGACCACCTCGCCCATCGAATCGTAATGCTCGAGGATCTGCTTTGCCAGAGGGACAAACTCGCGCGCGGCGTCGGCCTGCGTGTAGTGACGCCCGTTGACGAAATAAGTCTCGGGCTTCAGATCGGCGGCGTCGGGTCCCAGCGTGTCGAGCCGCTCGAGCGAGAACTCGTCCATCAGCGCCAGCATCTCCTCGTGCGTGCTGTCGATGAACTCGCCGCCCAGCTCCGTGGTCAGGCCGTCGCCCAGCAGGTTGCTGGCCGTGAAGATGCGCCCGCCCGTCCGATCCGCTCCCTCGAAGATCTTCGCCTCGAGTCCCGCCTTCTTCAGCTTCCAGGCTGTGTTGAGACCCGACATACCGCCACCGACGATGGCGATGCGCGTGGCGCCGGTCTGTCCCGGCCGGGTGATCGGGATGACGGGCGCCACCTCTTCGGAACGCCGCTGGCACCCCACCATCAGGCCGGCTGTGACAAGGGCCGAGTCGCGCATGAAGCGACGGCGCGTCGGCGACATGTCGAGGAGCTCATCGAGCGGAGCGATGCCGGGCCGCTGACGCGCGGCAATCGCCGCAAGCCGAACCGCCCGCCGGAGTGAATCAAACAGAGGAGTGCGCGACACATTGACCTCCGAATTGTGGAATTCAGGTAACCGTCTCTTGGAAAGGAGAACATGGTCCCGTAAGCGTCGGGTCGTGTCAAGAAATCAGGAGTCTACGCAACGAAGTGCGCCAAGCCGACGCCGAGTCCAATGGCGTCAACTCAGCGAGCGAGGCTAACGCCCTCGGCTCATGCTCCCCTCTCCCCGCGAAGTCGGGGAGAGGGTGGCGCGCGGCATCTACGCAGACGTGAGGCTTGGGGAATCGTCGCGCGCCAGGAGAGGGGCGTCGGGGGCTTGCAGCTTCTGACGCGGGCGAATCGACGGAGCGCTTCGTTTACGACTTCGGTTTTCGTCCTGCCCACTGAAAGCTTCAACGCACAGAAAGCGGCAGATCTTCATCCTACTTTCCGTTTGCTGCGCTAGGCTTCGCTCTCGAGCCGGGACAATCGGTCCTGGAGCTCTTTTACCTGAGCCTGAAGCTGCTGAAGCGCACTTTGAAAGCCGTCCGCTGAGCTTCCGCGCGCTTCCAGCCGCGCGACCGCGGCAGACAGAGCGTGATATTCGCCTTCGAGACGGTTAAAACGGAGGTACATCTGATCGAAGTGAGAAAGTACCTCCCTGTGGAGTTGCGCGTTCTCGCTCCGCAGAGACTCAACCCTCGAGTCGAGATCAGGGATCACTACCTCTCGGTGAAACCGGCTCAGGACTGCGAACAGGTCGTCGGCCATATGCTCAAATTGTACTCCGCATGTTGGATCATCACGGCAGGGGAAAGTTAGGGTCAATTAAAGTTGCGAAAAGTAGGGCCCCGAAAAGTAGGGGCCAAAAATGATGCAGCACTCCGTGTCTTCATGAGGCGTCATCGTTGGTGCGTCGTACGCGCAAGGTGTATTTGTCATCGATCGCGTGACCTCCGGCCATTTCCGCTCGAACCAGAAGTTGCCAGACGATCTTGTGGTCCGCCGTTTCGCCTGAAGGTTCGCTATCGGGTCGGAGGTCGACCTGTGCAAGACGTACGACCTTGCGACCGGATGCATCGACGCGCGCCTCCTGCAGCACGGGCTGTTCGACGATTCGCGATGTTTGCGGCACGCGCCGGACGTCGACGTGATCGCCGGAGGCATTGATGCGATGTCCCCTCCGGCGCCGGTGTTCGGGGTCGGCATCGGCAGAACAGGGAGATTCAAACTCCTGAACGATCGTTTCGTCGCACGTGAGCACAACCTCTACGTCGGTGAGGACACATCCCATTTCCTGAACGAATGCCACACGAAAGAGGCAGCCGGCCACGAGGTCGACCTCATCGATCTCGAGGAATGGAGCCGGGATGTGCGCGATCCTGAGCGTCCTGTAGCCGCTCCAGAGCAGATAAAGACCCGCGATGGCGATCAGGCCGAGAGAGCCGAGGATCAGGCTGCTGCCGAGAGCGATCCGCTCGACGACAACTATTGTGGCGATGATTCCGGCAATCGTCAGCACCGCAACCGAGCCTCCAACGACCATCGACGTGCGTGCGATCTGCGCTCTCGTGAGCGGTTGCTGCAAGCGGTAAGGAAGATCGAGGCCGGGCCCGCACGAGGGGAGAGGTGGCGGATGACGGGCTGCTTTTCTGCGCGTAGCAGCGCGAACGTCCACCCGGTCGTGAGGGAAGAGTGACAGTGACATGACGCTTGCCTTGACGAATCATACAGGCCGCGCGAAGTAGAGGGACATTCCGATGTCCCTCGTTCCAGGACTTCTCGCGATTTGACTTATGGGGAATTCATCCCGCGTCGACGCCCCAAAACGCGCGAGGTTCGGACAGCCCGAAGAACGGCGGATCGGAATCCGCCGCTACTTGCCGGTCGGCGTTTGCATGCCGAAAAGTAGGGGCCAGGTCTGGAATTTCAACTTTCAAATCGGCCAAGGCAGTTAGAAAGTAGATTCTCCAGACCTGGCCCCTACTTATCCGAGCACGCTCTCGAGAGCGATCGTCTGCCCACGATCACACTGCTCGATGGACTCGATCTCGACTCGGCCATCGACAATTCGCCCTGAAGCAACTCGCATTCGTTCTGTCTCGGGATCGCAACCAGGATCTGCAGCTCACGCTCGAGCGGGCTGGTGGCCGGGATGAAATCGGCGAATGCGTGGCGCAGCGTTTCGAGCCTTCTGGTTGCGATCGCCGAGGAAGGCGTCGGCCTCGTCGATGAACAGCAGAAGGTTAGCGCGGTTCGAACGGCGGTTGCTGGGCGGCATGAAACACCGTGAGCACATCGATTCGATCGGCGAGGATGCGGTAGATGATTCGGTACGGTGTTTCGATCACCTCGCGGATGTCCTCGCGATTGAGCTCCGGAACCCTGCGGCCCGACTTCGGAAATCGTGCGATCTGCTGAGACCGGCGCGTCAGACGGGCGACGACGCGAAGGGCGTATCTCGCGGAATCCAACGCGATGTGGTCATGGATCCCGGCGAGCTGTTGCTTCGCGTGATCGGTCCAGCAAACTTTCAATCCTCGAGTCCGTAGCTGTCTCGAATCTCCTCGACGGAAGTCGTTCGCCCGGCCTCACTGTCCGCGATTCCAGCCTCGATCGATTGACGAATCCAGATCTGCTCCATCAATTCGTCCCAGCTCGCGGAGTCGGGAAGCTGGTCGACCAGACGGTGCGCTTCGTCCTTGATGCTCTCGGTCATAGGTCAATCTTACCTCGGGAGACATGTGCGTGCGAGCACCCATGAATACCTGATCCAGAAGATCGTCGAAGTTTGCGGCGACTATTCGGGGGGCACTCGGGGGATCATTCCTTACCACTGAGACCGAGCCCTCAGGAACCCAGCAGCCTGCGCAGCTCGGTAATCCTTTCCGCAACGTCCGATCGCTCCATCGAGCGGTAGCTCTCGAGGAGCACTTCCCGCGAGGTGCACTCCTGCACGGCGACCAGGATCTGCAGCTCGCGCTCGAGCGGGCTGGTGGCCGGAATGAAATCGTCGAAGGCATGGCGCAGCGTTTCGAGCGATACGGCGTGGTCGTGCGCGGCGCCTT
>JBGSYJ010000116.1:0-2235 GCA_041750915.1 Thermoanaerobaculia bacterium
GTGTAACGCTCCTCGTCCCACGCGGAGAGATAGAACGCGTACGGCTCGGCTTCGGCCGGCGCGAGAGCAGACTGCTTCTTCTTGCCCTCAGACGCTGCGAGCGCCTTGGCGATGCGGTTGTTCTCCTTCTGCAGCTCCCGCTTCTCAACGATCTGTCCGAGCTGGAACTCCGTGTCGCCCACTTTGATGATGCGGTAATGGTCGAGAACGCGTCCAGACTCCACCTTCTTGTACGGTGATTCGATGAAGCCGTACTCGTTGATGCGGGCGTAACAGGCCAGTGACGAGATCAGGCCGATGTTCGGACCTTCAGGAGTCTCGATCGGGCAGATGCGGCCGTAGTGAGTTGGGTGAACGTCGCGGACTTCGAAGCCTGCGCGCTCACGTGAAAGACCACCCGGTCCAAGGGCCGAAAGCCGGCGCTTGTGGGTGACTTCCGACAGCGGATTCGTCTGATCCATGAACTGCGACAGCTGCGAAGATCCGAAGAATTCCTTGATCGCCGCGATGACGGGCTTGGAGTTGATCAGGTCATGCGGCATCGCCGAGTCGATGTCCTGATGGACCGACATCTTCTCTTTGATCGCGCGCTCCATGCGAACGAGACCGATCCGGAACTGATTCTCGAGCAACTCGCCAACCGCGCGAACGCGGCGGTTGCCGAGGTTGTCGATGTCGTCCACGCGGCCGACGTCCTTGCGGAGGCGGAGCAGGTAGTTGATGACGACGAAGAAGTCTTCGGATGTCATCGTCTTCTGCGTAACCGGGGTCGACAGGTCGAGCTTGATGTTGAACTTGAATCGGCCGACGCGCGAGAAGTCGTACTTGCGCGCATCGAAGAACATGCCTTCGAACAGCGCCTTTGCGGACTCGAGTGTCGGAGGATCGCCCGGACGCATGCGGCGGTAGATCTCGATGATCGAGGCTTCGAACGACTTCGCGGCATCCTTCCGAACGGTGTTCAGGAGAATGTCGCTGACCAGATCCCATTCAGGGAAGATGATCTCGGTCTCGGTGATGTCGTGCTCGCGGAAAACGTCGACCCAGTCGGCCGGAAGGTTCTCGCTCGCTTCGAAGAGAACCTCGCCCGTGTTGACATCGACGACGTCGGCAAGCAGCACAGCCTTGTCGAGCGCTGCGAAGTCGACCTTCGAGGTGTACTCATTGGACTTGGCCAGAGCGTCGGCGATCTTCTTGTCGAGCTTGATGTTCGCGAAGATCGGACGGATCTCGCGGCGTCCGCGGATCGAGTGCTTCTCTTTGGCTTCTTCCTGATCGAGAACGCGGCGGTCGTAAGTGAGCTCGACGTTGTCGCCGCTCTTCGGAAGCTTGAGCTTGATCGGCGTGTAGAACTGGCGAAGAATTTCTTCGTCAGTCGTCAGACCCAGTGCGCGAAGGAAGACAGAACCGAGGAACTTGCGCTTGCGGTCGATGCGGACGTAGAGGATGTTCTTCTGGTCGTATTCGAACTCGACCCATGATCCGCGGTACGGGATGATCTTGGCGAGGTAGGCATGCGCTGCCTCGCGGGTGAAAAAGACGCCCGGTGAACGATGCAGCTGCGAAACGATGACGCGCTCTGTGCCGTTGATGACAAAGGTACCGTTGTCGGTCATCAGCGGGATGTCGCCGAAGAAAACTTCTTCTTCTTTCGCATCGCGCATGTGCTTGACGCCGGTATCGGGGTCCTTGTCGTATACGAAGAGCCGGAAGGTGACCTTCAGCGGGACGCTGTAGCTCATTCCCCGCTCCTGGCACTCTTCGACCGAGTACTTCATCTGGAGGTCGACGGGGTTGCCGCAGATGTCGCAGATGGTGACGCGGTTCTTGTTGACGACTCCGCAGCGCTGGCAGCCAACCGTCTCCTCGTGAGGATGGTCGGTGATGATCTTCGCGCCGCAGTTCGTGCACGTCATACGGAGGTGCTCGAGGCCTTTGAGCTGGCCGCACTTGCACTCCCAGTTGCCGATCGCGTAGCGCACAAAGTCGAGCGAGCAGGTTTCCCGGAAATCAGAGAAGGGAAATACGCTCGTGAAGACCGACTGGAGGCCGGTATCTTCGCGCTCTTCCGGCAGAAGGTTCATCTGCAGGAAACGCTCGTAGGACTTGCGCTGAACGTCGATCAGGTTCGGCAGCGCCATGTAACTCCGGATCTTGGAGAAATCGTGGCGTACCGGTTCCTGCTTGGGCATGGATCCGTTCATCGGTTCTTGCTCCTTGCTTGAAACTCGAATG
>JBGSYJ010000117.1:0-4222 GCA_041750915.1 Thermoanaerobaculia bacterium
TCTCTCAAAGGAATCACGTTCTTACCTGCATTTCGACTTCCCTATTCAGTTTTCAATGAACCGACCTCGCCCGGAGGGCTGCACAGAGTGCCTTAGCCCACCTTTCGATGTCAAGCGAAATCTCTTCCCGTTTCGCGCGCCGTTTTCCGGCACTGCTCGCGAAAAGATTTCGCTTGATTTCGATGTTGCGGAAGCTGCTCGAGGATGACTTGAAAGAACCCGACAACCGAGGCGCTGCAGGGAGAGGAATGATAAACCCGCTCGACTTTCCTGTCAACCGGATTTCCCGTGCGCCGTCATGACACAACAACATCCGGCCGCGTTTATTTCAGCCAGATGCCGCCTTCTTCTGCCGGCCTCAAAATGCCCTCTTCGGCACCGCCGACAGCACTGCACCCATGCGCGTTTCGGTTCGTCTTCCCCTGGGCTGTGGGATAACAATGAAGAGTACTCCCGCTCACACTCCCTCGCTGCACTCTCGACTCTTACCCCGACCGCCTCGGATTCGTCCCCGACTGCCGCCGATGCTGCTTGCCGCTTCGCTGATCAAAGAACTCGTGGAACGGATGCTCTAACAACAACCCGTCCGCCTTATTCCCAGCCATTTAACATTCGCTGTTTTTTGAGCTGTTTTTCGGTGGACTCTATTGGTAATCTCTTTTCCTGCTCCATTATTTCCAATCATTAGTGTTCACGATAAAGCATGCTGATCCTACTGAGGTCACGCTGACCAGGATCGTGTCATCCTGAGCGCAGCGAAGGATCTTCTTGCAGGAATTCAAGCGTCGCAAGATGATCCTTCGCTGCGCTCAGGATGACAAGTCCGTTAGATCCCTCGGCAACTCGAGGGTTCAGATCTGGGAGGCGGCCCATTCAGCCGGAAGCACCGCCCAGTGGCACTCCTTTACTCCTCCTTCACTCTCTCTTGACTCTCCCGCCCCATAGAGATAGTGTGTAGCTGAACCTGTAATCGGTTACACGGATGAGCACGCCTCCTTTTGCGCTTCCCCCCAGTCTCGGACGAAAACTCCGATTGCACTCAGCGAGGCTCGCCCGTTTCAACCGAAGGAACCTCCCCCGAAGTCAGATCATCACTCACCCAGCGGCGGGACTCGGTTTCGCCGGGAAGACAAAGCCACCCACTGACCACATTTGCAATCCATAGAGGAGATCGTTCCATGAGACAGTTTTTGAGGAATTTCGCAGCGCCGGCCAGCCTCTTCGGGCTGCTTGCGCTGCTGGTATTCAATCCCTGTACTGCCTTCGCGCAGACAACCACGTCGACCGTACGCGGAACGGTGACCTCGGCGTCCGGTGAGCCGGTCGTCGGTGCCGACGTCATCGCCACCAACTCGGCCAGCGGCTTCACCTACAGCACCACCTCCCGTGCGAACGGTTCCTTTTCTCTGGGAGGCCTCACGCCGGGCTCTTACACCATCATCGTTGCCTCTCAGGAGTATGAGGTGGCTACCGATCAGGTGTCGGTCCTTGTCGGCCAGACGCTCGATCTGAATTTCCAGGTCACGCCGACGAGCGTCCTGACCGAGTCGATCACCGTCGTTGGCGACCAGCTGATCGACTCCCGCAGCCCGGAGGTCAGCACCAACGTCAGCGAAGCGCAGATCGAGAGCCTTCCGCAGAATGACCGTAACTTTCTGAATTTCGCCGTTCTCGCCCCTGGAGTAACAGTCAGCCAGGATCCAACGAACAAGCAGGTGCGAGGTGGCGCACAGTCGGCGGCCGCCACAAACGTCTACATTGACGGAGTAAGCCTCAAGAATGACGTCATCCAGGGAGGCGTCGTCGGCCAGGATTCGAGCCGAGGCAACCCCTTCCCCCAGAACGCCGTCCAGGAGTTCCGGGTCATCACGCAGAACTACAGCGCGGAGTATCAGAAGGCTTCCAGCGCAATCATCACCGCAGTCACAAAATCCGGCTCCAATCAACTCGGCGGCGACATCTTCGCCTACTATCAGGACAAGGGTCTGGTCGAGAACGACCCCTTCTCCGAAGCGCGGAACCAGCCGAAGCCCGAGTACGAGCGTCTTCAGTGGGGACTCAGCCTGGGCGGGCCGATCGTTCAGGACAAGATGCACTTCTTCTTCTCGTTCGAAGCGAATGATCAGGACCGTCAGGAGCGCGTATTCTTCGGACCAAGGCGCACGCAGCCCTTTTTCCAGCAGTTCCTGGATCAGGAAGGCGTCTTTACGCAGCCGTTCCGCGAGGATCTCGCTTTTGGAAAATTGAGTTTCCAGCCAAGCTCGAGCCAGATCCTCGACTTGAGTGCGATGTACCGTGACGAGACCGACATCCGCAGCTTCGGCGGCGACCGGGCACTTTCGGCGGGAGAGAACGTGCTTCAGGAAGTCTGGGGCACCACGCTTCGTCATCAGTACGCAGCCACCACCTGGCTCAATGAAGCGTCGCTGAGCTACAACGACTACTCATGGGCACCGACTCCTGTCGTCGATGAGCCGTCCCGCCTCTACTTCGGCTTCGGCTGGGTAGGTGGCCGCGGTGGACAGCAGGACATCGGTCAGGAGCGCCTTTCGATCCGGGACGACGTCAGCTTCACCGGTTTCGAGATGGGTGGAATGCACACGTTCAAGGTCGGAGCGATCGCCGAGTTCCTCGAGTACAACGTCCAGAAGGACTTCTTCGGCAATCCCCTCTTCATCTTCAACCCGGACGTCAGCACGGACTTCCCCATCGAGGCTGAATACGGCCTCGGCGATCCGGACCTTTCCGCAGACAACCAGCAGTACGGCGTCTACGTTCAGGACGAGTGGGCAGTCAGCAACCAGCTGCTCGTCAATATGGGCGTTCGCTGGGATTACGAGACGAACATGCTCGACCCCGACTACGTGACTCCGGACAACATCCGGCAGACGTTCCAGGGAATCCTTCCGGCGCGCTACTTCACGGACGGAACGCAGCGTGAAACACCGAACGACCTGTTCGCTCCCCGTCTCGGCATTTCCTACGACGTATTCTCAAACGGCCGCACGGTCGTCTTCGGTGGCGCGGGCAAGTATTACGACCGTGTGCTGTTCAACGATATTCTCGACGTTCGCTTCCGTCAGCAGTACCGGCAGGGCCGCTTCCGCTTCTCCGCGGATGGACAGCCGCGCGACGGCTTTCAGACCGTCATGTGGGACAACCGATACTTCACAGAAGCAGGATTGCAGGAAGTCATCGCCGCCGGCGTGACGGGCAAGCCCGAAGCGTTCCTCATCGAGAACGACACGGAAACGCCGTACTCCGATCAATGGAACATCGGTGTACGGCAGCAGGTGGGCGACTTTCTCGCCTCTCTGAGCTATGCGAACATCCGCAGCTACAACGGCCTTTCCTACATCTTCGGCAGCCGCAATCCGAACGGCACGTGCTGTCTGGTGAATCCAGCCTGGCCCTTCTCGAACGTGCTGATCTCGACTGACGACAGAAGGACGTGGTACGACGCGGTATACCTCACGCTCGATCGCCCATTCACGGCGAGCTCGAACTGGGGCTTCAATGTTGCCTACACATGGAGCGAAGCCGAGCAGATCGGTGGAGATCTCTTCAGCCTCGACGAAGTGACCGTCGAAGCGTACCCGCGCTACACAGTCCCGGGATCGCGCGAGCATGTAGTCGTCGCGAGCGGTCTGGTCGGCATCCCCTTCGACATCCGCCTCGGCACGCTCATTCAGTATGGTTCCGGAGATGCGTACAACGTCGGAGATGCGTCGCGCGGATTCGGCCCGAACGAATTCGTGAACCGTCGCGGTGAAGGAAAGGGTCGCAGCTTCACCACCGTCGACCTTCGCGCCGAGAAAGACTTCCGGCTTGTCGGATCGTCCAGGATCGGACTCATCCTCGAAGCCTTCAATGTGTTCAACGAGGACCGGTTCACCGCATATGAGTCGTTCATTCCGCCGGAGGGTAATCCCCGCTTCGGAGAGCCGAACGCGATCGTTTCCGGATCGCAGCGGCGCTTCCAGGTCGGCCTCAGGCTGGGCTTCTAGTTCGTACACGCGGGGCGGCCATCCGGCCGCCCCGTTGATTTCGCGCGGTACCCGCCGTCATTTCGCGAGCGTCAGAATGACGGGACAAGTCATGGTGGCGAGAGAAGAACCATTGTCATCCTGAGAGGTTGTGAATCATTCGCGGAGTGTCATCCCGAGCGTCGAGCGAGGGATCTGGGAGGGGGCCTTCTGAGACGGGAGCCACCGCCCAGATC
>JBGSYJ010000118.1:0-1861 GCA_041750915.1 Thermoanaerobaculia bacterium
GATTGGAAACTGGAGGATCGCGTCTCCGGAGCCACACGCACGATCGACGACTACTTTGCGTACGGCGCACACCTCGGGTTCTCGATCCGTTTCTGAACGGGAGATGTCATCCTGAGCGCAGCGAGATCTCGGAACTGGCGATCTGCCGTCCCGAGCTTCGGAATGATGAGACAAGTCATTTTGGCGAGAAATGAACGAGGTGTCATCCCGAGCTTGGTTGTGCGGGCGGGAGGGGCGAGGGAACTCACGCGATGGTACATAGTTGCCTATCGCATCCGCCATCACCCTGTCCTCGCAGGAATCACGAATGTACTATCGCCGGAGTTCCCTCGCCCCTCCCGCCCACACAACCAGGCTCGGGATGACATACTCGCCACATGGCTTGTGCCGTTATTCTGGAGTCGGGATGACACGGTCTGGCGTCTAACACGGTCGAGCTCAGGACGGCAGTAGTTCGAGTCTGGAACAAACAGCTGGGACGGATTCACGAGCACATCTACGCGTTCCGTTTCGCAAGACGCGACCGCACCGGCAAAAGGCCGAGAACGGTCAGCAGAGCGAACGCACCTCCCGCGAGAAACGTCCCGCGAGGTCCCGTCGACTCCCACAGGATTCCGGCAACAACGCTTGCCACGAGAAGCGCAACGCCCGTCACAAGATGGAACACACCGTATGCCGTTCCCCGCAGCTCCGGCGGGGCGGCGTCCGCGATCAGAGTTGCGAGCAGGCCCTGAGTGAACCCCATGTGAATCCCCCAGAGAGCCACGCCGATTGCGACTCCCCCGAGGCCCGGCGCGAAGGCCAGCGTCACGTCGGCAACGATCAGGAGCAGCAGCCCGATGACCAGAATCGTCACGCGGTCGATGCGATCCGAAAGAGCGCCGGCGGGATACGCCGATAACGCATAGGCCACATTCATTACGACCAGCACAAGGGGCAACAGCATCGTCGGCATCCCCACTGATAGAGCACGCAGGATGAGGAACGCCTCGCTGAATCGCGCCAGCGTGAAGACAGCGGCAACGGCGACGATCCACCAGTATGCGGCTCCGAGGCGCGCGAGCTCCGCCCGGCTCAGCGGCATGCGCACTTTACGCAGCACGGCCGCACGACTCGGCTCGTGGACGGCGAAGAGAACGAGAAAGAAGGAGAGGAACGCCGGAACGACTGCAACCCAGAACACCAGATTGAAATCATTCGCGAAGAGCCACATCAACGCGATCGCAAGCAGCGGACCGAGAAACGCTCCGACCGTGTCGAGGGATTGCCGCAGGCCAAAGCTCGCACCCCGCAGATTCGGAGGACTGATCTCTGCGACCAGCGCGTCGCGCGGCGCACCACGAATTCCCTTGCCGACCCGATCAACGAACCTGGCGGCGACCAGCCATCCCACCGATGGTGCAAGGGGAAAGACCGGCTTGGTGAATGCCGCGAGGCCGTAACCGATGGCGGCGAGTGTCTTGCGCTTGCCGAGCCAGTCACTCAGCGCTCCCGAAAATACTTTCGTGATGGCAGCGGTCGCCTCGGCGATCCCCTCGATGATTCCGACCGTGAGGATCGATGCACCCAGCCCCACGACAAGATAGGCCGGCAGGAGGGCGTGGATCATCTCGGAGGAGATGTCCATGAGTAGCGACACGAAACCGAGCGCCCAGACGCCCCGCGGAATCTGGCGCCACACGGACGCGCGGGAAGGGCTCATGCCGAGCGGCGAAGGCTCACTCACGAATCAGCTCCCGGCGCGCTGGTTCGCCGTCCTCAGCGGTTCTGCATCTGCGCATAACACCAGCATGACACGGCCTTGTTCAGATTCAGAAGGCATGCCCATGAAACCCTGTTCAGCGGCGAAGTCACTTGGAAA
>JBGSYJ010000119.1:0-3684 GCA_041750915.1 Thermoanaerobaculia bacterium
TTCGCGCCACTCCGCCGGAATCCCTTCTTCGCCGTAGAAGGCCCCGGCGAGCTGGCCGTAGACGGCACCCGTCGTATCGGCATCGCCTCCGAGGTTTACTGCCAGCAAGGCGCCCTCGCGAAAGTCGGCGCCGTGGTGGAAAGCCCAGAGCGCTGCTTCAAGTGTGTGGACGACATATCCGCTCGATTCGATCACCCGTCGTTCCTTCTCGCGATAGGAGCCGCGGGCGATGACGTCGATCTTCTCAGCGAGAGGCGCCCATCGCCAGTCGTATTCGAGGACGGAATCTTTCGAGCCGGCATCCAGAGCTCGGACAATCAGCTGCGCGAACCATCGGCACGCATCGATTGCCTCAGCAGCGCCGTGGGTCGTTCGCGAGCTCTCTCCTGCAAAGTGGATCGCCTCATCAAGATTGCCGGCGAAGTAGAGAGGCACCGGCGCAAGACGCATCAGCGATCCGTTGCCGGCCTCTCGCGGATTTGCAGATCCACAGAATGCAATCTCATCGCGAGGCAGTTCGGATTCCGTCCGTCGCCGATCCTCGAACCGTCCCAGCGCCGACGCGATCGTGTTGCCGATGTCGAAGCATTTGCCGGTGCTGCTGAGATGACCTTCACGCCTCCAGCGGCAATAACGTTCCATCTGATCGAAGGCATCGAACCCGCGCGCTTCGATCAGGCTCTCAGCCAGACAGAGTGCCATCGATGTGTCGTCCGTCCACTCGCCGGGGCGAAGATGAAATGGTCCGCCGCCCACCATGTCATCGACCGGCCGGTAGGAGTCGCGCGGTTTGAACTCCAGAGTGGTACCGAGCGCATCACCCGCCGCAAGACCGAGGAGTGCACCGCGGAAGGGGCTGTTCGACATCGTTGTTGAGCTCCTGGTTAGAGTAGTAGACAGTACACAGAAGACAGGAGACAGTAGCCCGCCCTCCCGCCTGGGGCCCAGCGCTGCGATCGACTCCAACCTCGTCGACTGACGACAGGCGCGGTCCTGCATTGAACGGAAAATCCATCCACGCCGGGGCGGGCGGGCTACTGTCTTCTGTCTACTGTCTACTGTGTACTTCTCCCCTGCTATCATCCCTCAAATGCCCACTCCCCCAACAGGCGACGCTTCGGTCCTCTGGCGGAATCTCAGCCGTCCCGGTCACGAGTCAGCGTACCTGCATCACGACGGGTCGTTGTGGCATCTGAAGGGAACGGCCGTCTTCATCGCAGACACGGAGGCATGCAGGCTCGGTTACAGCATCGTCTGCGCCGGCAGATGGAGGACGCGCGCGTGTCACGTCGACGGATGGATCGGCACGCGACATGTCGATGTCAGGATCTCTGTCGACGGCGAGTCACGCTGGGAGCGCGACAGCGAGGAGGTCCCTGCGGTCGCCGGTGCGATCGATATCGATCTGAACTTCAGCCCCGCGACGAACCTTTTGCCGATTCGCAGGTTGAATCTTCAGCTGGGAGAGTCGGCGACGGTCAAGGCCGCCTGGCTGCGGTTTCCCTCACTGAAGCTCGAACCGCTGGAACAGACGTACACGCGCACCGCCGAAGATCGTTACCTTTACAGGAGCCGCGGCGGCGCGTTCACCGCCGAGCTCATCGTCGATTCCGCCGGCCTCGTGAAGGTTTATCCGGGAGGGTGGGAGTCGGTCACGGGAGAGTCCTCCTGAACCTCTCGTACCGTTCTCCGAAGACCGTCGTGCGCGAGAGCTCGATTCATGGGAAAGGCCTTTTCGCCGCTGAATCGATTCACGCCGGTGAAGTCGTCTGCGTGAAGGGCGGCTACATCATGAGCCGCGAGAAGCTCGCATCGATGCCGGGATGGTACCGCGCAGCGGAAATCCAGATTGCCGGCGACCTCTTCATCGGGCCAGCGCTCGAAGGGGAACGTGACGGCAGCATGATCTTTTCGAACCACTCATGCGAGCCGAACATCGGAGTGCAGGGCCAGATCGTTTTCGTCGCGATGCGCGATATCGATTCCGGAGAAGAGCTCACGCACGACTGGGCGACGACCGACGACGACTCGTACGAGTTCGCCTGCAATTGCGGATCCGCGAACTGCCGGACGATCGTGACCGGACGCGACTGGCAGCGGGCGGATCTGCAGGAGAAGTATCGGGGATTTTTCTCCTGGTATCTCGAGAGCAGAATCCGCTGACGGAAGCGCACCCGCCGACAGCATTCTCGACGGGCCCTTTCTACAAGTTAGCGCGCTGGCATCGCCGTCTCGGTTATCCTTTCTGCAACCACCATGCGCTTCTCTGCCGGAACACGGCTCGGTCCCTACGAGATCCTCGGATTGCTCGGCTCCGGAGGCATGGGAGAGGTGTACGGCGCGAAAGACAGCAGGCTTGGTCGGGAAGTTGCGATCAAGGTGCTGCCGCGCGAACTCGCGGCTGACAGGGAACGGCTGGTCCGGTTCGAGCGCGAGGCCCGCAGCTCCTCCGGGCTCAATCACCGGAACATCGTCACGATTCATGACTTCACCTCGGACGGCGGCGAAGCCTGGCTGGTGATGGAGCTGATCCAGGGCGAGTCTCTTCGCACTCTGATCTCCCGCGGTCCGGTTCCGCTCAGAAAGGTCGTATCGATCGCGTCGGGCGTCGCGCAAGGGCTCGCTGCCGCGCATGCTGCCGGCATCGTTCACCGCGATCTCAAGCCCGAAAACATCATGATCGGAACCGATGGAACTCCGAAGATTCTCGACTTCGGGCTCGCCAAGGAATCGCCGAGCAACCGCTCGCACGACGACCCGACGGATCTTAAAGTCAGCACGACCGGCACCGTGATGGGAACGGCCGGCTACATGTCTCCCGAACAGGGAGCCGGTGTAGAGGTCGATTTCCGTTCCGACCAGTTCGCTCTCGGCGTGATCCTTCACGAGATGGCTACAGGGAAAAACCCGTTCCGTCGAGCAACTGCGGTGCAGACGCTCGCAGCAATCATGCATGACGATCCGGAGCCGCTCGACAGCACCATCCCGCAGCCCTTCGCATGGATCATCGAGCGTTGCCTCGAGAAGGATCCTTCGGATCGCTACGGTTCGACGGCCGATCTTGCACATGATCTGGCCCGCCTGCGTGCCGTTTCGTCCGACCGTTTCAGGGTCTCAGGTCGAGCCGCACAAAAATCGAAGTGGCCGCTGATCGCGACCGCCACGGCTGCCGGGCTGGCCGCCCTCGCGATGATTCTATTCATGCTCAATCGTCCAGCAGCGGCCGAGCGTTCATCCGGCCTCGAAGCTGTCCACGCGGACATTGCGACGCCGGACCTTGCCGAAGTCCACCGCGGCGGCGTCGCACTCGCGGTCTCGATTTCGCCGGATGGCAGACACCTCGTTCTCTACGGAGTCGACATCCATGGCACGAACAAATTGATGCTCCGTGATCTCGGATCGGGGACAACGCGCCTGCTCGTCGAGAACGCACTTCCCGGGTGCTGGTCCCCCGACAGCAGGCAATATGCATATCTTTCAGAAGGAAAACTCAAAGTCATTCCAGTTGATGGCGGTCCGGCTCGAACGGTGTGCGATGCACAACCGGAAGGGACTCCAACCTGGCACGGCGACACCATCCTGCTGTCGCAATACTCCCGGAATCCGGGCATTCATCGGGTCTCCGCCGCGGGTGGAACACCCGTATTGCTGAAAGGGACCGGATCGCGGCCCATATTCTGGCCA
>JBGSYJ010000120.1:0-3852 GCA_041750915.1 Thermoanaerobaculia bacterium
GCGGGGGCTCCGGTCTAACAAGGCCCCCTCCCAGATCCCTCGCTCGACGCTCGGGATGACACTCCGCCATTCATTCACAACGACTCAGGATGACCACGCTTCAGATGGCACCGTTGAAACTGGCCCACAACCTCAGAGCAGATCCACCAGAGCGGGTTGAGCTCTCCTGAAAAAGAGCAGTCCCCCAACGAAGGTCACCGCGGTCGTGGTCAGAAGGAATACGATTGAGAGCGCGTCAGGTAACGGCGCGCCCAGAAATGCACTCCGGAACAAACCGAGCAGGGGTGTCATCGGATTCCACATGAAGAATTTCTCGAAGCGGCTTCCGACCACGGGATAGAGGATGGGGCTGAGGTAGAAGAGGATCGACAGCACGAAGTTCAGGATCTGGCCGACATCCCGGAAGAAAACGAAGACGGTCGCGAGGAAGTACGCCACCCCGGTCTGGAGAAACACCTGAATCAGCAGGGCAAAGGGAAGGATCCAGAGGCTGAAGAACGCCTCCCCTCGGAAGGCGAGGAAGAGGATGAAAAGGGAAATGGCAATCGTCTCGAAGATCAGCGCTGAGGCATTCGGGACGATGACCAGGATCTCGCTGCGAAACGCCAGCCGCCTCACAAGAGGGCCGTTTTCCACGATACTCGACGTCCCGCGGGTGATGCCTTCGCTGAAGCCGATCCATGGCAGGAGCCCGGCGATCAGGAACAGCACGTAGCTCCCGCCCTGAACGTTCGGACTGCGGGGGGGGATCATCATGGTGAAAACGAACCAGTAGAGGACAACGAGACTGAGGGGCTGGAGAATGGCCCAGGCCACCCCGAGGGCCGAACCAGTGAAGCGGAGGCGGAAATCGCGCTTGATGAGCTCGATTAGAAGGTGGTAGGTCCGGAAGCCCTCGCCCTGCTGATGTACCTTGACATCGGCAGGGGAAGTCCGTAGATTGATCACGCATCAGAAGTCTATTTTCCAATAGCATAAAAGTCAAAGATACCTCAGTGAACAAGCCAGCCCAGCTCGAACTGGTCGGACGGAAGATCCGGCAGCTACGCCGTCAGCGCAAGCTGACCCAGGTGGAGCTCGCCGAAAAGATCGGAATCCACCAGTCTGATCTCTCCCGCATGGAGCAGGGAGAGTACAAGGTTGGCCTCGACACCCTGCTTCGCATCCTGCAGACATTCAACCTCGGCATCGGAGAATTCTTCGACGAGGGAGTCAAGCAGAAGACGGTGGCCGAGAAGCTGAAGGATCTCTCTCCGGCAGCGCAGAAGGAAGTCGAGGATTTCATCGAGTTCAAGCGTATGCAGGAAGAGGGCGACGAGTCGGAAGAAGACGGGTGGGAGGGTGACAGTGAGCTCTGAGACAAATCAAACCGCCGAGGACCTGCGACAGCAGGGACTGGCGAAAGTACGCGAGAACGCGGTCGAGGAATCGATCGAGCTGTTCGACCGGGCGCTCGCCCTCGCCGGCAACGACGAAGAGCGCGAGCTGATCACGATCAACAAAGCCTACTCATTGCTCCGCATGGAGAAGAGCGGGCCTGAAGTTGCGCAACTTCCGCGCATCGTCATGCGCCGCGCGAACCTGCGGCATGTCTACCTTGCGGCGTACGGTCTCGAGCAGAAGTTCGTCAACGAAAAGGACTATCGCAAAGCGACCTCGTACGCGCGGATCGCGCTCGATACCTCCGAAGAGCTTGGGCATGACGGCTGGAAGGCCGCCGCGCTCGTGACTCTCGGAAACATCGCGGTGTGGGATTCGCGTCCTGAAGAAGCGATCGACTACTACGAAGCAGCCACACCGCTGCTCGGAGACTCGGCCGCTGATTCGGTCACGGCCGCAATGATCGCTGGAAACATCGGCTACTGCCGTCTGCAGGCGGGCGACACCGACACGGGCATTCCTCACGTCCACCGGGCGATCGATCTGATGTTCGCTGCCGGCGCTGAAGGTCACGTGGCCGAGCCGTACATCGATCTCTGCATGGGCTATCTCGACAAAGGAGAGCTCGACAAGGCAGCGCACTACGGTGAGCTCGGGCTCGAGAAGGCGACAGAAGTCCGGCAGGTGAGAAACGCTCACTATCTTCTCGGCGAGATCGCCTACAAGTCGGGCGACACGGCGAAGGCCGAGTTCCACTTCGATCACCTTGCGACTCACTATCCCGACTTCCCGCATCTCAAGAATCTTCTCTTTGCGATCGATCTTCGCAAGATGGTGAACTTCAAGCTATGAAACTGAATCGCATCCTGCTCGTGGCTGTTCTTTCGCTGGCATCTTTCGGTGCCGTGGCGGAAGTTGCGGACCGCGACATCCTTCTCACCTCGGAAGGAACGCTCTTCACCATCGAGAGCGTCTGGAGCGAAGATTTCGAAGACCTCGAGACGAGCTCCGACAGGTTGCTCCAGCTCACGGTGCAGAACGGTGACGAGCTCGAGTCGATGTTCGTTCCCGCCTCGCTCGACGGCGGGCTGCACACAAATGCGGCACTCGCGTGGGATGAAGACAGCAGGACGCTCTTCGTGTTCTGGCAGAAGACACCGAATCCGCGCGTGACGAGCGAGTTGCTCTTTGCCTCATGGCGGGACGGTTCCTGGAGTCAGCCGTCGGTGGTCGAGAATGGTTCGCTCCATCTGCGGTCGAACCTCCGGATCGCAACCAGTTCGTTCTATCAGGAGCCGGGCGAGAACGAGAGCCTCATCCGCAGGGCCGGGCTCATCATCCACGCTGTCTGGTGGAATGAGACAGGTTTCGGCGAGGGCGCCGGTTACGCCATGCTCGACCTCGACAAGGGGATGGTGCGATCAATCGTCACGACGAATCTGGTCGACATTCTCGGCAACAATCGCAAACCGGAAGATCAGGTCATCCTTCCTGAAGAATACGATCGCACCCTTTTCAGACACCCGGCCATCTTCGAGACCACATCGCGCGACGGTGTCGACCTGGTCTTCGCCGATGCGCTAACGAACAGATTCCACAAGGTCGCCGTCAAGCCGGTCAAGGGACATGGCGTCCTCCAGCCACCAGTCGGAATCTGGGGCGGAAACTTCGGCCCGCCGAAGTCATTCGTCCGCGAGGCTTCGAACAAAGCGCCGATCACCGTGATCCCCGGTGTCGATCGGGACAAGTTCATCTTCTACTACACCGGTGTTGACAGTCTCGAGTACCTGATGGTCGACGGATCGACGTGGTCAGCACGCCGTTCGGTCGCACTCAACGAGCGGGTCAGCGCCGAGGCAGGAGTCGCAGCACTCCGCCGGTTGATCTCGTCCCGGTAGAGTCCATCCGATCTATCGCAGAAAAGCCGGCCTCGCGGCCGGCTTTTTCATGTCTGCACGAAGAGATCAGCGCTCAGGGTTCCCCGGCTGATTCCGATTGGCTGAGACGATCACGCCGACACCGATCAGCGCCAGCGCGCCTACGATGATCCAGATCTGATCCACTCCCAGGGTGTACATGGCGATTGCGACAGCGACCACGAGGATGATCCATCCGACGAGGGCTACGTTAAACCATTTCAATGTGAAGGTACCTCCGGCTGAGTCCGGAGCAATGGCCGTGCCCGTCCCGCCCCCGCCCGGTTCTGAGTTCTGAGTTCTGAGTTGTGAGACACACCCGCCCGGTTGTGGGTTCTGGGTTGTGGGTTCTGGGTTCTGGGTTCTGGGTTCTGGGTTCTGGGTTCTGGGTTGGTAAGGGGGCGGGTGGCGGTTCCCCTGAACGAACCGGGACATCGAGGACACTAACCGGAGACATCGAGGACGGTTAAGTAGCACCGTAACAGCTAATCTTGGTGTTCGTCTTTTGTTTTTTCCCTTGATGAGCTTTTCGTGCTTTTCTCTTCTTGAGGCGCTC
>JBGSYJ010000121.1:0-13582 GCA_041750915.1 Thermoanaerobaculia bacterium
TTTCTCGATCTGACTGCCGATGCGTCCTACGGCTTCGACCGCCGCACTGCCCTCGCCCTGGCGATTCTCATCGACGGACTGGAACGGAAGTAGGCCGGCCGCACGCCCGCCCGGTTGTGAGTTGTGGGTTGTGGGTTGTGAGTGGCGACGGACATCGATCGCCGTGGCAAGGTTTGTGAGTTCTCGTGCGTGGGCGCGACGATTCGGGATGAGGGTCCCTCGTCCAGAGCCGGCATAAAACAAAAAGGGCCCCGGCGTCTTCCGCCGGGGCCCGCACTACTGAGAATTCAACCTAGAAGCGAAGTCCTACCGAGACGCGGTATGTGCGCGGCAACTGGTAGTGGTTCACATTCGTTGCGTTGCCGAAGTTGGCGCCCTTCCGCCAGTGAACGCCTTCGACCGGCGTCTGGGTGAACGGATCGAACGGATCCATCAGAATGACTGCCGTGTTGCCGTTGACCTGGGCCGATTCGTCAAAGATGTTGAGCAGCTCCCCCTGGACGAAGAGGTTCAGTCCGGAGAATCCGCCGTTCCAGTTCAGTGCGAGGTCCGTAGCGGTGGTGTCTTCCCACCGGAACTCGCCTCGGTCGCTGAAGTAGTAGATGACCGACGACGGAGCTGTAGCGTAACCGGGATCGGTAACGAAGTCAGAAACCGGCAGTGCGTTCGTCAGCGCCGAGTACGGCGTGCCGGAGTCGTACCGCTGGAGTGCGGCGATGTTGAGGTTTCCGAATGCACCGAGCGGCTGGTCGAATGAGAGCCAGACGCGTGCGCGATGTTCCTGATCGGCCAGAAGCGCGCCGGTCGGGTTGTGAGCAGCGAATGCCTTGTACTCGGCGTAGGTTCCGGTGAGATCTGGCAACGGGCCACTGCCTGCATTCTCACCCTCTAGATTTCCCCTCTGCTCCGACCATGTGTAGTTGCCGCCAAGGCTGAGGCGGGGAAGCAGACGATACGAGCCCTGGAACTGCACTGCCTGGTAGGTACGCTCGACAGAGTCCGAATTGCCGAACGTCAGGATGTCGAGGAAGCTGCCATCTCCGCCTGGAGATGCGACCTGATCGTTCGGCGCTGTCGAGACAGAGTAGAAGTCGTTCCATTCGCGATCGATGTAGTCCAGTCTTATGTAGCCTCCCCTGCCGACCTGAGTTCCGAACCCGATCGTGTATTCATCCACGTGGGGTGACTTGAGATCGCCGGCGAATGCCGTGTTCACGCCCGGTACCGTTGCCCCGACGAGGAACTCGGTGCTTCCCGTGCCTCCATTCGCGAGGAACCATGCGAAGAGCTGCTCGAGCACGTCGAACGAATCGAGACCGCTGTCTGGTCCGCCGATGGTTGGTCCCCGGTATTCATAGAGGAAGTACGCCGGATTGCCGCCACCGGCGCCGCCGCCGATGCCTTCCTGAATCTTTGATACGTAGCGACTGTAGCTCGCGTTCATGCGCATCCGGCCGTTGCCGGAAACGTCATAGATGAGGCCGAGCCGCGGGCTGAAGTTCTCATCCTTCGAGATGGGGTTTCCAGCGCTGTCCCTGCCGTCGTTTCTGTCGTAGCGCCCGCCTACGTTGAAGCTCCACCGCGGATTCAGATCCCACTTGTCGTTGATGAAGATCGAATCGGTAACGAAGTCCGAACCCTGCGAGAGGGTGAGGATCGGGTAGTACTTGAGGAGATCGCCTTCACTGATGACCGGGCGGAGTCCTCCGTTGTTGGTCCTCGTCGGTGAGACGCCGCTGTAGACGTAAACGCCGAAGTTGGATCCAGACTGGTAGTTGTTGGCGAAGCGTGACTCGGCGAAGTTCTCATAGCCGGCGGCAATACTGTGAGTGCCGAGTGCTTCGGTCGCGAGGTAATACGTGCCCTTTAGCAGGTAATACTCATTCTCTCTGCTCTCGGAATCGCAGACACCACAGAAGATTGGCGCGCCCCAGGCTCCGCCCGCCGTCAGGTCATAGCCCCAGGTGCCGAGAGCCAAATCACGAGGGTCATTGAAATTGGTGGTGACGTGGTCGCCGCCGCTCCCGGCGAAGACCAGGTCGCGTGTCGAATATGCGGCTTCAACGAGCATGGCGTTGGAAAGAACGCCGCTGTAGTTCGCCGTGATCATCTCACGAGGCAGCGCACGTCCATTGATATCCATCGTCGTAATGTCCCAGCATCCGAATGCGCAATGTGGAGTCTGGTTGATGTCGTAGCTGAGATACGATCCGACGAGCGAGTGTCCGTTCGCGATCTGTCCGGTGAGTTTCCCCTCGAACCGTTCGTCGGTCTGAATCGTGGTGGGCGCCTCGAGGTTCGAGCCCGAGAAGAAATTGAGGACGTCCTGTTCGAAGTAGCGGCCGGCGCCGAAGAACCAGAGACGGTCGCGAATGATGCGGCCGCCGAGGGTGGCTTCGTAGGTCTCATTCAGTTTGCTCGCTGCTTTCGCTTCTCCGAGGGGAGTCGTGTCCGTCCATGAAGGATCGGTGAAGCTGTCGCGGATGCTGCCGGAGAACTCGTTGCCTCCGGACTTGGTGATTGCAGAGACCACTCCGCCGGTGAACCGTCCGTACTCTGCTGAGATCGCACCCGTCATGATCGTCGTCTCTTCGACGGCATCCTCGATGAAGAGGTTGTCAGTCTGGCCGCGGAGGTTCTCGTTCGTGACCGCGCCGTTGATCAGAAATAGCGAGTCATAGGCGTATGCGCCCGAGATCGTGATGACGGGGTTCAGCGACCGCGGGTTTCCTCCCGGGCCGTTGGTGTTCACGCCGGGAGAGAGAGAGACAATCTCTTGAACGGTTCGTCCGACCGGCAGGTCCTCGATCTGATCGTTCGTGAAGTTCGCCTGAACCTCCGTTGTTTCGAGCACCGCAGGAGCTGCAGCCGTTACAGTGATCGCCTCAGCGATCCCGCTCAGCTGCAGCGTTGCGTCCACGCGCTCTGTGCGCGCGAGTCCGAGCCTGGTTGTTTTTTCGATTGCCGACATTCCGTCCATCTCGAACAGGACCGAATAGTCGCCGGGCGGGATTGCCGGAAAGTTGTAATTGCCGTTCACATCCGTGACTGTTACGCGGGTTCCCTGCATGCTCGGTGAACTGATGGTGACCGTGACTCCCGGCATTCCTGCACCATCATGTTCGACACGACCATTCAGCGAACTCGTGGTTCCCTGTCCGAACGCCGTCAGTGCAAGTAAAAAAGACAGCGCGAGCGCTGTGGTAATTCGTTGATACCCTTTCATCCAGACCTCCTTTGATCTCACGTTTGTTACGACCAGTGTCGTTTCCGTGGGTGGAGGGGACTGCACGCGACGCGCCGAGGGCTGAGTCGCACAAGTCGCTCTGGATCAATGAGTTAGCGCATCACGCGGAAAAGCGTGATACAGAAAGAAGAACCGCCTGATCGAGCTCGAGGACACATGATGGTGAACGTTCGCACAACGAACGCCTGAATTTTCGCCATGGTCGCTTCTGCTGATTGCCTGGCAACCATCGTCCGCGGGTTAGAAGGCCGATTCTCCCGGTCAGCTGTTACGGAATGCAAATGGATCTGTGTCGGCAATCGATTGAAGAAGATCTTCAAGAAACCGGAATGACAAGACTGAAGTAGCGCTTTGTCGCTCAAACTGCTGCGGGATCCGAGACGACGAGCGCGTCGGAGCCAGCCTTCGACGACGGAGCCGAACCTCTCCAGAGCCGCTTGAACCAGTTCGCGGCACCTTCCACGCCCAGGTTGATGTAGGGCAGGATCACGAGCGTGAGAACCGTGGACGATATCAGTCCGCCCATGACCGTTCTCGCAAGCGGGAAGTAGAACAGTCCTCCGACGTTCGAGCCGCCGATGGCCAGGGGCAGCAGGCCGATGATTGTCGTCGAAGCCGTCATGAGGATCGCGCGCAACCGGTCGCGTCCGGCTTGAAGAATCGCGTCCTCATGGGACAAGCCGGCCTTGCGAAGCTGGTTCATGTGATCGAGCAGCACGATTCCGTTGTTCACCACGATGCCCATCAGAATCAGGAGCCCGATCTGCGACATCAGGTTGAATGGAGTCCGAGTCGCAGCGAGAAACCAGATCGCTCCCGGAATGGCGAAAGGAATCGAGAAGAGGATGGCGAACGGCTGAGCAAGCGACTCGAACAGCGAAGCCATGACGAGATAGACGAGCAGAAGTGCGAGGAGGAAATTGATCCCCATCTCCTTGCCCTGGGTGTCCTGCTCGAGGATGCGATCATCCCACGACCAGGAATATCCGGTCGGAAGGTCGAACGCATTCATCAGGTCTTCGATCTGCTTTCTCGTATCCTGCCACTCTTCGCCTTCGTAGTTCCCTCGAACGAAGGCGCGCACCTTGCGATGTTCCCGCTGAATCGATTCCGCCCGTTTGATCAATTCAAACGACGCGATCTCGCCGAGCAGCACCTGAGTTCCCGAACTGGTATTGATGTAGAGCGAGCGGAGATCTTCGAGATTCGTGCGGTCTGACTCCCGGAGAGCGAGCCATGTTTCGACTTCGTGTTCGCCGGTGTTGAACCGTGACAGGCGCATCCCGCCGAGGCTGAAGGAGAAGATGTCCGAGAGGTCCTGCGCGCTGAGTCCGAGCCGCGCCGCTTTTTCGCGGTCGATGGTTACCTGGATCTCCTGGCGTCCGCGATTCAGCCCGGTGTTGAGATCTTCGATGCCTTCGAGAGTATCGAGCCGGCGTTGTGCTTCCACGGCTAGATTCTGCAGAACGCCGGCATCCTGACCAAAGAACCGGACTGAAAACCGCCGGCTGTTTCCGCCTTCGTCCGAGTCCTCATCAAAGAAGACCCTGACACCGGGAATCTGAGGAAGGTCGGCGCGGATCTTCTTCCGCAACTCGCTGACCTCCTTATCACTCATGTTCTCCCGCTTCATCGTGATCCAGGTGCTGGCCTCGTTGTCCGCGAAGAATGAATAGAGGCCGGCGACTTCGAACTTGTCGGTGTTCTGCCGGAGAAACTCCTCGATCTGGGTGACTACCTTCTCGGAATTCGATTTGTACGAGAAATCCGTGAAGTCGTATGCCAGGCGAATGCGGGTGTTCTTGGTCGCGCTGAACATCGCAACCTCGACCAGCTTCGCCTTGAAGGGAACGATCGTTAGGACGATGACTCCTACAATGACGAGGAACGTCTTGAAGCGGTGAGCAAGCGTCCACCGGAGCAGGGTGACATACTTCTCTTCCAGCCAGATCACCAGGCGGTTCGGCTTCGGCTCTTTGTGTTTGAGGAAGTGCGCCGACATCAACGGGATCATCGTCAGCGATGCCACCAGCGAACAGATCAGTGAGAGTGAGATGGCGACACCCATCTCCCCGAGCCAGATTGTCAGATCGGTGGATCCGCCGAGGATGAGAGGCAGAAAGACGATCAGTGACGTGACCGTCGAGGCGGCGACAGCCACAGCGACCGCT
The DNA here is from genome assembly GCA_041750915.1 of Thermoanaerobaculia bacterium. Lineage (GTDB taxonomy): Bacteria > Acidobacteriota > Thermoanaerobaculia > Gp7-AA8 > Gp7-AA8 > JBGSYJ01. The sequence continues at coordinate 5,419 of JBGSYJ010000121.1, forward strand.
CCAGCGCCCTCGAGCGCCGCCTTTTTCGTGTCAGGCTGATCGCGCTGCCGCCGGTCGATGGATTCGAGAACGACGATTGCGTTGTCGACGAGCATTCCGACACCGAGCATCAGGCCCATCATCGACAGGATGTTCAGCGACTTGCCCATGAAATACATCACGCCGCAGGCCGCGATCACCGAGAAGGGGATCGCGAGGGAGACGATGATCGTCGACTGAAGACGCCGGAGGAAGAAATAGAGAACCAGGATTGCCATGAATCCGCCGACGAGCCCCGACTTGGTCAATCCGTCGATTCCGTTGGTGATCTGCTCGGCCTGGTCGTCCCACGTGAAGAGGCTGATTCCCTGAAGCAGGGGATCGTTCGCGATGTCGTTCTCAATCACCCCCATGACTGCATGGACGACGTCGACGGTGTTCGCGGTCGACTCCTTGAAGACAATGAGAGCGATCGCGTACTTTCCATCGAGGTGCCTTCCGAACTCGAGGGGAGGTTCTTCGTACCGGACCTCAGCGATGTCATTAAGGCGCAGCCCGCGATCATTGACCGGCAGGTTGCCGATCATTTCGACGGATGAGAACTGACCGGGTGCTCGAACGGTGTATCGCATTCCGCGGTCGGTCACCTGCCCTAAGACGATGTTCGTCGAAGCTCCCTGGAGCCGTGCGGCCAGGGCGCCGAGATCGATAGCGTGTTCATTGACCTTGTCGAGGATGAGATCGATGCGCACTTCGCGCGGGGCCACACCATTGAGCTCGACACGGGCGACGCCGGGAACCCGCCGCAGACGGTTCAACACGCGCGCTTCGAGCAGGTCCCAGTTGCGCGACAGGTCGACGCCTTCGGCGGCAATTCGCGCTTCGACCACGGGAATGTCACTTGTGTTGAACGAGAAGATCAGAATCTGACCGATGCCGGGCGGCAGCGTCGGCCGCACCTGATCCATCTTTTCGCTGACCTGCATCCGGATGATGTCGAGATCCTGACCCCAGTTGAATTCGAGCTGGAATTCCGCGGAGTCGGCGTTCGATGTCGAGCGCATTCGCTTCACGCCGGACAGCGTCGAAAGCACTTCTTCGACGGGCTTCGCGATCTCCTTCTCGATCTGGGACGGGTTCGAGTTGGGATACGGAACCTGGATCCCGATGAATGGAGCGTCAACCTCCGGAAGGAAGGCGAGCGGCATGCGCGTCAGGGCGATGCCGCCGATGACGAGAATGCACACGAGCAACATGACCGTCGTGACCGGTCGCTTGACGGCGAGTGACGGCAGGCTCATTGCGCAGTCTCCGCGTTGTAGTGTGCCCATTCAGCATCGCCCGGAATGTCGGCTTCCGGCTCGCCGGCCGGCTCGGTCTCCCAGACCTTCCGGTCCAGCAGCGAATAAACCACGGGGATCACGAGCAGAGTAAGGGCGGTGGCGACCGAGAGCCCTCCGATGACTGTGATCGCCAGCGGTGCACGCAACTCCGCGCCTTCGCCGAAGCCGATCGCCATCGGAAGAAGGCCGAGGACGGTCGTCAGAGTAGTCATGAGAATCGGACGGAGGCGGTTCGTTCCCGCCTGGATGAGAGCTTCGTGCTTGGGCACGCCCTTGCGTCGAAGCTGATTCACCGCGTCGATGAGCACGATCGCGTTGTTCACGACGATTCCAGCGAGCATCACGACACCGATCATCGCGACGATGCTCAGACTCTTGCCCGTCAGTTTGAGCGCGAGGATCACGCCGATCGCCCCGAGCGGAAGCGTGAAGATGATCACGAAGGGATGCAGCAGAGATTCGAACTGTGAAGCCATGACGAGGTAGACGAGAAAAATCGCAAGCGCCATCGCCATCATGAGCGAGCGGAGCGAACGCCGCATCTCCTCTTCCTGACCGCTGAGCGACGCGGTCACACCGGCCGGAAGCGGCATGGCGCGCAGCACGTTGCGAACGTCGGTAGCCACCGCTCCCATATCGCGGCCGGAGAGACTGCCGGAGACGACGGCCGCGCGTTTCTGTCCGATCCGCCGGATCTCGCTCGGCCCTGTGGTCAGTTTCACCTCGGCGACGGAATTCAGAAAGATGGGGCGGCCGTCACGTTGAGCCACGATCATCGTACTGACGTCATCGACCGACGCTTCGCCGGCTTCCACTGATCGGACGAGAATATCGATCTCCCGATCACCTTCTGTGAATCGTGTCGCTACTTCACCCTGCACTTTGTTGCGGACCGTGGTGGCGACCTGCGAGAGGTCGAGTCCGAGCGACGCGAGCTGTTCGCGGTTGAAGACCACCTGGACTTCAGGATTTCCGAACTCTGAACTGGTCTTCACATCGACCAGCCCACGGATTCCCTCGACCTCTTTCTGAATCGTGGCTGCAGTCGCGTGCACCTCGTCGAGGTTGTCGCCGAATATCTCCACTTCAATTGGCGTCCTGAAGGTGAAGTAGGTGGGACGGGAGAACTCGAAGCGCGCCAGCCCCGAGGCGTCGAGGCTCTCTCGGATCTGGTCGATGACTGCCTGCTCCTGCTCATCGGTCGCATCCGACTGCATCTGTACTTGAATCCGTCCGCTGTTCTCACCCTCGGTACCCGTATTCGACAGGGACAGACCCGCGCCGCCGGAGATGGCCGAGTAGCTTGCGATGCCCGGCATGTCAGCGATTGCCGACTGGATCGATGCGAGGTAGCGGTCGGTGGTTGCCAGCGGAGTGCCTTCGGGAAGCTCGACCTCGAACTGGAACTCACCCTGGGTGAATGCCGGGATCAGGTCTGTTCCAAGCGACGGAACGAGAAGTAGGACAGCGAGAAATATGGCAGTGACGATTCCAACCGTTGTCCATGGCGACCTGAGGCACGTGCGGAGAATGGCAGGGTATGCGTCAGACAGTCGCTTCATGGCGCCGTCAAAAGCGCGGCCAACTGGACGCAGGATTGCCGAGATCCAGCGGAAGAGAGCGGCGAGAGCGATGCGAATCCACCCGAGAACTTTCGACGGCGCCTTCACGAACGCGGCGCGTGCGTATCTACGGCTGCGTCCAACGGGTGCGCCGGACTCCTCGACAGCACTTGCCGACCCGCCTCCGATCGCGGACATCATCGGGATCAGCGTGAGCGAAACGGCCAGTGACGCGATGAGCGAAAACGAGACCGTGAGCGCCTGATCCTTGAACAGCTGTGCAGCGATGCCTTCGAGAAAGACCACGGGCAGGAACACTGCGATCGTCGTCAGCGTCGAAGCAATCACGGCCATGCCGACTTCGCTGGCGCCCGAGAGCGCCGCCTGTTTTGGAGCAACGCCGCGCTCCCGTTTTTTGTAGATCGACTCGAGAACGACGATTGCGTTGTCGACCAGCATCCCGACCCCGAGCGCAAGCCCGCCGAGCGACATGATGTTCATCGTCGTACCGGTGCGGTACATGAGAAAGAACGTCGCGATGACGGAGATGGGAATCGACACGCCGATGATGATCGTGCTGCGAAGGTCCTTGAGGAAGAACAGCAGCACTCCGATCGCGATCAGGCCGCCCAGAATTGCATTGCTGAGGACCTCGTCGATCGATGCCCTGATGAAGCGTGACTGATCGACGCCGACGACCAGCTCGATTCCTTCCGGCATCTCCTTCTTCACGTTTTCGATGCGCGTCTGAAGGCTCTTCGAGACCGACACGATGTTCGCGTCGCCTTCCTTGTAGATCGCGAGCTCGACCGATTCCTTCCCGCCGAAGCGCGTGATGACTTCCCGCTGCTTGTGGCCGCGCTCGACCGTAGCGACGTCGGACATCCGGACGATGCGGTCTTCACGACTCACAAGGACCGTGTCCATGATGTCCTGGAGGTTGAGAAACTCGTTGCGCGAGCGAACCAGATAACGCGCTTCCTTCTCGTAGAGGCTACCGCCTGCCTGGTTCACATTCTCCCGCTGGAGCCGCTGGTTCACTTCGTCGATGGGCACGCCCAGCAGAGAGAGTTTCCCTTCGTCGACCCTGACTGCGATCTCTTCTTCATAACCGCCGTTGATCTTGATCGCGGCAACGCCTTCAGTCGATTCGAGGTCCTTCTTGAGAACCTCTTCGGCGACGTAACGAAGCTGGTAGAGATCGGCCGTGTCGCTGTTGACGTAGAGGCGGACGACGGGGTCATTGGCCGGATCGAAGCGAAGCAGCACCGGCTTGTCGAGCTCACGAGGCAGCTGAACCAGATCGAGCTTCTGCCTTACGTCGAGAGCCGCGAAGTCCATGTCGCGATCCCAGTCGAACTCCATGGTGACCTGCGAGAGTCCGGGCCGCGAGACAGAGGTGAGTCGTTTTACACCCGAGACGATCCCGACCGACTCTTCGATCGGGCGTGTCACGAGCGTCTCGACCTCGCCGGGAGCCGCTCCCGGAAAACGCGATTCCACCGTCAGGCTGGGATACGAGATGTCGGGCAGCAGATTGATCGGAAGGCGTGTGAATGACACGACTCCGAAGATGAGAAGGGCCACGGCACACATCGAGACGGTGACTCGTCGTTTCAGGGAAAATTCGATCAGGCGCATGGCCGCTCCGATTCAGAAGTATTGACTGGAGATGTTTGGACGACGACCTACGAACTGGCCGGCGTCACTTTGATCGCGGTACCATCCTTGAGTGCCCCCTGGCCGGCGACGATGACCTTCTCTCCCGGCTTGAGGCCCGTCAGGATCTGCACGACGTCGTTCTCTTCGATTCCGAGAGTGACGGCTCGCTTCTTCGCGACCTCGCCCTCCGCGATGAACACATGTGCATCGCGAAGCTCACGGACGACGGCCTCTCGCGGTACGGCGATGGCGCCGGCGCGTGTCTCGCGGATGATGTCGATGTTGACGAACGCGCCGGGGCGTACCGTATCAGGCGGATTGACGGCTTCGATCGTGACTTTCACGGTTCCGGTTGCCGGATCCACCACGGAGCTGATCTGCCGGATCTTTCCTTTGAATGCGATGTCATCGGCAGCCTTGAGACGGATGCGCACGTCGGTGCCGGTGTTGAGCGCGAGGACGTCCTTCTCGGGAAGGTAAATGCGGGCGATGATCGGATCGAAATCGGTGATTGTGAAGAGGGTGTCACCGGGACGGAGGTGATGGCCCTGGTTGACGATGCGGTCGGTCAGGCGGCCGTCGAAGGGCGCGCGGATTGTCGTCCGCCCGAGGCGCCATTCGGCTTCGGCAAGCTCCTGCTCGGCGACGTCCTTTTCCATTTTGGTCTTGTCGAAGTCGCCCTGGCTGATCAGCCCTTTCTCCATTAGATCGCTGGAGCGCCTGTATCCCGCCCGGGCGTTGTTCGCCTGAACGCGCGCCTTGACCAGCGCGATCTGGGCGTCGTCGCGGACCAGCGTTACCAGCGGCTGACCTTTGCGGACGAACTGACCCTCATCGACCAGCAGCTGCGCGATGCGTCCCTCGGTCTCGGCTACGACCTTGACTTCCTGTTCAGCGACCAGGTTCGCCGTTGCCGTGATGTAGGAGGAGACCGACCGGGTCGCCACACTCGCCGTGCTGACTGGGATGGGAGCCTTCTCCTTGTCTTCTTTCCCGTCCTTGTCCTTCGCCGCGGCTGAGCCGGCCACCCCGGCGGTCCCTGCGGCGGCGCTGGCCTTCCGCTTGTTCGTGACGATGATCGCGGAAGTTACGGCGATCAGCAGCGCAACGACAATCGCCGTCGGCAGCAGAAATTTCTGGCGGTTGAAGAAGCTGCTTTCCACGTGAGCCTCCATGGGAAAATCCTCCTGGGAGTTACATTTGTGTAACTGTTCAGGAGGTATTACGGCGGGCCGCGATCAAAGTTATCGACCGGCTGAAGGTTCTGTTCCAGGGTCCGGGCGCCTGGCGGATCAGCTGGGTCTAGAATGGTGGCATCCATGTACAAAGCGGTTCTCGCCATCGCCCTGGTCCTCGCATCGGCGAGTGTCCAGGGAAGAGAGATTCACTGGCGGCAGCTGGCCGTCCGCGCTCAGCTCGCCAATGACGGAGCTTTGCGCATTTCCGAACGGCATGCCATGGTTTTCACCGGCGACTGGAATGGCGGCGAACGGATTTTCCGGATCGAGCCCCATCAGACCCTGAGGCTCCACGGAGTGACCCGGGTTGCCGCGGATGGGAAGGAGTACCGCCTGCGCGAGGGAGACCTCGATCAGGTCGACAACTTTCAACTCACCGACGGCGCAACGCTCCGCTGGCGATCCCGTGCTGCGGGGGACCCCGAGTTCGTCGAGCAGCAGCTGGTCTACGTGCTCGACTACACCCTCGAAAACATTCTCCTGCCGAACCTGATTGGGGACAGCCGGCGATACACCCTGAATCATGACTTTGCGTTCGCGGCGCGCGAGGGCGTCATCGAGGACTATTCGCTGGAGATACGTCTCGATTCCGTATGGAACTCGCCAAGCGGAACCCTACTGCGTCGCCAGGCCACAAACCTGGTTCCGGGCGAGAGTTTCGTTGTGACTCTGGTGCTCGATTTCGCCGGGGAGGATCCACCGGCCGCGGTGAACCGGGCGACTGCTCTCGTCCGCCTGCTTCGGCCGTACGTCGTCCCTGTACCGATGCTCATCCTTCTTCTGGTCTTTTTCGTTCGTCAGTGGAGCAGGCGAAGGATCGTTCCGACAGACGACGGACCCATCGACGAAGCCTGGATTGAAAGGAATGTTCTGCGCTATCCCCCTGAGGTTGCCGGGACGTTTCTTCATGGGAAGGTCGGCCCGCCGGAGTTTGCGGCGGTCATCGCCCGGATGGAGCAGGAAGGAAAGATCCGCACGTGGGTGGTAACTCCGAACAAGGGCAAACCCAACATTCATCTCGAGCTGCTCGTCGGGCACGAACAACTTCGCGATGCGGAGCACGCGATTGCCAGGAAGCTCTTCCTTTCACGCAACGAGACGAATGCGGCGGAGATCCGGCGCGAACACATGAAGAGCGGCTTCGATCCTCCGGCCCTGATCCGTGACCATGTGCTGGCTGCGGCGAAGGAGTTCGGAACGACTGCTGAAGAAAGTGAAGGTTTCGGAAACGGCGGCGGGCTCGCTGTGGCGGGGCTCCTGCTCGCCGGTTTCGCCGGCTCAATCCGGCCTGGTGATTTCGGCGTTATCTTTCTCATCCTGTTCGGTGGGATGCTGCTTGCGCTGTTCGGGATGCATGGGGGGATGAAATGGAAGTCGAAGCGGCGAGTGTCGGGGATCATTCAGGTACTCGCTGTCCCATTCATCGCCTGGCTCATCTCGGATGCCGCTCAACGGATCATCACACTATCTGACGGAACGACGCCTCGCTTCAGTCTTCTCGGCATGATGGCGCTCGCGGTGGGATTTCTCGGCGTGTTCAGGATGATTCTCGCAGTCGCTGAAGAGCGGTTGACGCCCGAAGCGGCCGCAATCCGGCGAACGCTGGAGCGGGCTCGCGATTTCTTCCGGAAGGAATTGAGCAGCGCCGAACCGCGGATCAGTGATCGCTGGACTCCGTGGCTGATCGCGATGGGACTGGATGGCTCGATCGCGTCGTGGTGGAAGTCGCACCGCGTTGCGGAGTCATCCACCGGAGGGTCTTCGGACTTGCGTGATTCCGAGAGCATCGGAGCATCGAGCACGCTCTCGAGCCCGAGCTCTTTCACTGGCGGAGGCGGTGCTTTCGGTGGGGCCGGAGCCAGCGGCTCATGGGGGGCGGCGGCTCTGTCCCTGTCGACTCCGATCTCCTCGCCCTCATCGAGCGGCGGCTCAGAGTCATCGTCCTCATCGTCGTCCTCGTCGGACAGCTCGAGTGGAGGCGGAGGTGGGGGAGGGTGGTGACGATCCGGTTGCTCGCCGATTGCGAGATCGGGGGCTTTGCGATTGAGAAGGGGACCAAGATCTTCATCCGCCCGTGGGTGATTCGCCGCGATCGAGGTTTTTCGCGGACCCGGCGGAGTTCCGGCCCGATCGATGGGAGAACGATTTTGCGAAAACGCTCCCACGTTTTGCATACCTGCCATTCGGCGGAGGACCGAGAATCTGCATCGGCAATTCGTTTGCGATGATGGAGGCGACTCTTCTCCTCGCTTCGATCTCGCGGAAGTTCGGATTGAAACTGGCGCGGGGGCAGCGGATCGAGCCTCATCCCTCGATCACGCTGCGCCCCAGGTTCGGTATGCAGATGAACCTTAGCGCCAGATGACCCTCAGCTCTTCTG
>JBGSYJ010000122.1:0-14460 GCA_041750915.1 Thermoanaerobaculia bacterium
GCATGAAGCGACCACCGAACGTCCAGCTCCAGTGGAAAGCGATGGAGCTCGATCGACTCGAGAGAGGCGAGGTGATCGAACAGCGGGTACCCGGGCGTCGCCGTCAGGACTGCGTCCCCGGGATCCGCGAGCAGCTTGAACAGGAACGAGTAAGCCTCGCTCGTCGATGCCGTGAGGATCAGATCGTCGGGACTCACGGACTCACCGTTCGTGGACATTGCCTCTGCGAGCGCTTCTCGCGCAGAGGGGAGTCCGGCCGGATGCGGTTCGTACGGAGATTCGGACGCCTTAGCGAATATCGAACCGATCTCCGCGAGAGGGTAGTCGAGTCCCACAACCGTCGGATTCGTCTCGGTCAGGTCGATCGTCGGCAACCCGCGTGCAGTTCTCGCTTGGCGCGCGAGGGTCAGCCCGTTGATGGGCGTGTTCCATTCAGTTCTCTTCGAGAAGGCCACGGCGCGAAGTTTAATGGCTTTCGGAAGTGTGATGGGCTAGACCATTCGTGAGGCGAGCTCGTGCGCTGCCGCGTTCACCCGCGTTCGTTCGCCCGTAACGGCCAGGTCGATCAGCAGTCCGCGGAACCCGGCGGCTATGGCTGTCGCCGCGGCGCGACGACGCTGCACGGGGAGGGAAGGCGGGAGCCGGCTTTCGATCACATCGATCCAGTCCCCGAGCATTCCTGCTGCAATCTTCTTCAGGTTGGAACTTCCCTGTGCCGCGAGGATCTCCGCCTCGACTGACAACCTCACGTAGGGCTCGACTCTCCGGGATGAAGCCCAGCTCCAAAAACGGGAGAGGCCATCTTTTGCGCTTCCCTTGTCGTGCTCGGCCCAGCCGACCAGAGCCTCGAGGTGCCGCCTCCGAGCCTCCGCGATCGCAGCTTCGATCAGTTCGTCCCTGGAGTTGAAGTGATAGATGAGCATTCTCGCGTTCGTTCCGATGGCCGCCGCGATCGGCCGCAGCGACGCTCCGGAGAGGCCCTGCTCGAGGAGGTGATCGACGATCGCGACGAGCATTTCCTCACGCCTCGGAGAGGCATGAATTTTCATGCGAACATTGTAACACCTGTTACGTGAAACGATCGTTACAGGACCGGGAAACTTTTCTTTCGAATTCTTGTTTTCCGCTCACACCGTGACTTCTGCGTTCACCACCTCGAACGAGGATCGCTTCCGCCGGCTCAAAGTCCGCATGAAGGAGCTACCTGAAAGACCGGGCGTGTACCTGCACAAGAACCCCGAAGGCCAGGTGATTTACGTCGGGAAGGCGAGGAACCTCAGAAGCAGGGTCAGCTCTTACCTGATCGGCAAAGGTGCACGCGACGCCAAGACGATGTCGCTGATCAGTGAGATCGAGACGATCGATTTTCTGACGACCAACAATGAGCTCGAAGCAATCCTGCTCGAGAACAATCTGATCAAGACGCACCAGCCGCGCTACAACGTGCTGCTGCGCGACGATAAGACGTACCCATACCTCAAGGTGACGTTGTCGGAGCCGTACCCGCGAGTCGTGTTCACCCGAAGAGTCGACCGCGCGAAGGGCGATCTCTACTTCGGACCTTTCTTCGCCGGAACGGCGCGCCGGATTCTCAAGATTGTCACGGATCAGTTCAAGCTCCGGAGCTGCGACCTGGAGATCCCCGAAGGGAAGACGGTCCTCCCGCGTCCCTGCCTCTACTACGACATGCATCAGTGCCTGGGACCCTGCGTTGCGGGGCTGACGACGACAGCCGCTTATCGCGAGATGGCAGACGATGTCGCACTGTTTCTCGGAGGAAAAGGCCGCGAGTTGCAGGCCCGCCTCAAAGAGCGCATGTATCGTGCTGCAACCGACGAGAACTTCGAGCTCGCGGGATACTTCCGCGATCTGATACGGACCACCGAACGGATTCAGGCGGAGCAGCAGGTCGCCTCTTCCGGAGATCAGGATGTCGACGTCTGGGGCGTATTCGAGGAAGAGGGCGACGTCGCCGTGCAGGTCTTCATCATGCGGAACGGAAACCTCGTCGACCGACGGGAGCTCTTCTGGGAGAAGACCGTGGGTTACGAAGGTGCAGGCTTCGTCAGCGAAGTGCTGCAGCGGTACTACGAGGACAATCTCTTCATTCCTTCGGAAGTTCATCTCCCCTTCGCGGTCGAGGAGCAGGAGCTGCTCTGCGAGTGGCTCTCCGCAAAACGGGGAACGCGCGTTTCCGTTCGGGTTCCACAGCGGGGACGGAGCGTCGATCTGGTCGAGCTCGCAACGCGGAACGCGCGGGTGGCGTACGAATCACGATTCCGGAAGTCCCAGCAGGACCGGCTCCAGCTCGCTGCCACTCGTCTCGGCGAAGTTCTCGGCCATGTGGGAACGATCGACCGGATCGACTCGTTCGACATCTCCAACATTCAGGGGAGCGATTCGGTCGCCGGGATGGTCGTATTCGACAAAGGGAAGTTCGACCGGAAGCAGTACAGGATCTTCAACATCCGGACGGTCGAGGGAGCAGACGACTTTCGTTCGATCGCCGAGGCGGTCTCGCGCCGGTACAAGCGACTGCTCGAGGAAGAGAAGGAGTTTCCGGATCTGATCTTGATCGACGGCGGGCGAGGGCAGCTCAACGCCGCGCTCACGTCGTTGAACCGGCTCGGCATCGAAGGAACGACAGTTGCCGGCCTGGCCAAGAGGGACGAGGAAATCTACCTTCCGGACCTCGAGGAACCGATCCGGCTGGAACGGCGCGATCCGGCACTCCAACTCCTCCAGATGGTGCGGGACGAGACGCACAGGTTCTCTGTGGCGTCCCACCGCCGGCGTCGGTCGAAGAGAACACTCAAGAGCGAGCTCGACGATCTGGCGGGAATCGGTAGCAAGCGGAAGCGGATGTTGCTCGAGCACTTCGGAAGCCTGTCAGCCGTCCGGCAGGCATCACCGCAGGATCTTTCGAATCTTCTGGGACGCAAGGTTGGGCAGACCGTCTACGACCAACTCCATGCGACGGTCGTTAACGGGTGAGGGGGAACGATGACGATGGAGCCTGAGGGAACCATTCCCGAGACCGATGTCGCGGCTCTCATGGTTCAGCTGTGGCGGGAGCGGTTCACCGGAGCCCTCCGCTTCGAGAACGATTCGATCATCAAGATCGTCTATTTCAAGGAGGGCGAACTGCTCTCCGCGAGTACGAACGACAGCGAAGACAGCTTCGGCGAGATCCTTCTCAAGGGCGAGAAGCTGAGTCGCGAGCATCTGAAGCAAGCGATGAGCAAGCGTAAGGACGACGAGTCGATCGCCGACACGCTGCTGGCGCTTGGCTTCATCTCGAGAAAAGAGGTGACGTGGGCGCGACGCACCCAGCTGGTGGGGGTCATTCGCTCAGTCCTTAACTGGACCGCGGGAGGCTACTCGGTCGTCTCCGACTACCTGCCGAAACGGCAGGAAGGGACAAGTTTCGAATTTCCTCGAGTTTTACTCGAGGTATTGCTCACCGCGACAGACCGGGAGCGTTTCGACAAAGCCTTCGAGAGCGGCGAAACAGTCCTCGAGCGCATCTCAACTTTCGAAGCCGAATACTCAGCCCTTGGGCTCAACGAAGAAGCCGACGAGATCTGCGCACTTGTGGATGGCAGCTGCAATGTCCGGGCGATTGCAGAGGCGAGCCCTGCCGACTCGTTCAACGTAGTCAAGCTCCTCTTCGCGCTGGAGGCCCTCGGGCTTCTGACCCGGAGTGGGGAGCAAGCGGCTGAAGTACCGGCGATCTTTTCCGAGATATCACCGTCGGAAGGGGATGAGTGGGCGGCTGTCGAACTCGACGACCGCGAGGTGGAACCGACGGGCTTAGAGACAGGGGAGATAGATGATCAGACGGATCAGGCGTTCATGAGGGCGAAGCCGAAGAGCAGAGTTCCCGGATTCCTGCTGATCGTGCTGGCTGTCATCCTTATCGGGATCGGGATCTTCGCTGGCCGAGGTTTCTTCGATGCCGACATCCCGGCGATCACCCCTGAGACATCTGTTCGTGACTCGGCGGCGACGGGACGGCCAGCTGTCGCAGTGACGCCGATCATCGGGTCGGAGCCGTCCTCCCCGGGCGAGATTGAGCTCCAGGAAGTACCGATGCTCGTTCCGGTGGCGACGCCTACACCTGAACTCACGCCGGAAGCTATCGTTGAGAGCACTCCTGTCGCCCCGCCGGAGGCGGCACCGTCTCCGAGTCCCGCGGCTACGGTTGCACCCGTGGCTGAAGGCGGATCGAGCGCGCCCGATCCGGTGCGCGCGCGATACGACCTGATGGCGGGTGAATTTCAGAACCGGATGGCTGAAAAACCGTATTCAATCCAGTTCGCAATACTCTGCCAGACATCATCTGTTACGAACGCGATGAAGGTGGACGCATCGAACGTCTGGTTCGTTCCCGTACGGTTTCGCGAGCAGCCGTGTTACCGGGCATTCTGGGGTCGGTACGACGACCGTGAATCAGCGGAAAACGCGCTATCATCAATGCCGGAGAGCCTCCGGCAGGGAAGCGCCGCAGTAGTACAGACGAGGTAGGAGAAGCCATGGAAGCCATCACGACACTTCTGACATCGATGGGTCTTGGAATTGGTGCGGGCATCAACGCCTACGCCACGTTTCTGGTCGTGGGGCTCCTCGGACGATTCGGTCCCGCAGGGCTTCTGCCGAGTGAGTACTCCAGCTGGTTGTCATCCACACCCGCGCTGATCATCTTCGGGATTCTCTACAGCATCGAGTTCGTCGCGGACAAGATCCCGGCGATCGATCATGCCTGGGACGTCGCGCACACGTTCGTTCGGCCGCTGGCGGGAGTTGTCATCGCGCTGGCTGCTGCAAATCCGGAGATGCCGACAGGCCTGCTCGTGGTCGCAGGAGCGCTGAGCGGGGGAGCCGCGCTAACGTCCCACATCGCGAAGTCCTCTCTGCGCGTGGGAAGCACGGCGACGACGGGAGGCACTGCGAATCCGATACTCTCAGTGCTCGAAGACATCTTCGCGGTTCTGACTGCGCTTCTCTCGATTTTTCTTCCGTTTATCATCCTGGCCGTTCTGCTGTTCGTCGTGCTTCCGGCGGCTCTGATGATCCGCTCGCGGATGCGACGCGCGCCGGCGCGGACGTGAGCTACCTGATCGACGGCTCGAACCTTCTGGGGAGGAGCGGCGTCGACCGGGAAGGAATCGAAGCGAAGCGATCGCTGCTCCGGTCGATCGGAGCGTTTGTCCGGGAGAAGAAGACGAAGGCAACCTGTTACTTCGACGGCCCGCAACCTGAGGGCTTCGCCTGGTCGCTCGGTTCCGTGACCGCAGTCTTCAGTAATTCACGACCGGCGGACGATCTGATCGTCGAACGCGTGCAGAACAGTGATCGGGGCGGCTGGAAGGTCGTCACATCGGACCGCGGCCTTGCGATCAGGGTCGCGGGAAGAAGGGTCGCCGTGATCGACTGCCGTGAGTTTCGCCGTGACCTGGAGGCCGTCTCACAGCCTCCAGAGCCGCAGACCGAGGAAGACTGGGCGAACTACTTTTCGGATGAGAAAAACCGCAACCTTTTGTGATGTCGGCAGGCAGACAATGTTTGTAAGTAGCTTTGGGATAGAGGTTTAACATGAGCAATTAGTAGACAGTACACAGGAGACAGGAGACAGTAGCCCGCCCCTCCCTCGACGCCCATTTGTCTCCGATCAAGAAATGGGGAGCTACAACCTTCTCCTACTCAGGTGCTGCCTGATCGTCGGCCCCCGCAAGCTGAGTGACCAAGACGACCGGGTCGGGTGGGCTACTGTCTCCTGTCTACTGTGTACTGTCTACTAGGTTTCAAAAGCAATTTCCCACCCCCGCCCCACGTTCCCTCCAACGGTGGAGTGGACCGGAGGATCGCCACGCCGAAAGGCGGGGAGGAAAGTCCGAACTCTCACGGGCAGCAGGCTGGATAACGTCCAGGCGCGGTGACGCGACGGAAAGTGCAACAGAAAGATACCGCCTTCGTGACGGCTTGCCGTTGCGGAGGTAAGGGTGAAATGGTGCGGTAAGAGCGCACCGCATCGCACGCGAGTGTCGATGGCTAGGCAAACCCCCTGCGGAGCAAGACCAAATAGGGAGGCAGTGGAACCGCCCGTTTCCGTATAATGCCTCCGGGTAGGTTGCTTGATCACCGCGGTAACGCGCGTGACAGACGAATGATCTTCATCCCGTGTCTCACGATGCGGGAAACAGAATTCGGCTTACAGGTCCACTCCACCACTTTCATGTCGCTCGCGAGCTCGCCATTGACGCGGCCCCGGCCGCTTTTGAGGAACGGCCATGTCGCCGTTCTCGCCGCTTCGTCTCCTTCGAAGCCCGATCGCATCGACCTCGCCATCCGGCGTCTGGAAGCCGAGGGCCTGCGCGTGACGCTCGCCCCGAACGCGTTCGAAGTCGACCGGCCGTATCTCGCAGGGCCCGACCATGTGCGTCTCGCAGCGCTCAACGGTGCGCTCCGCGATCCCGTTTACGATGCGTTCCTCTTCACTCGCGGCGGCTATGGTGCTATGCGCATCCTCGACGGCATCGACTACGAGGCGATCGCGCGAGATCCGCGCCCCATCATCGGCTACAGCGACATCACCGCGATCCACCAGGCAGTTGCGAGCCGCGCAGGTGTCGCGACATTTCACGGCCCCATGCTCAATTTCGACTTCTTCGAAGGGCTCTCGCACAACACCGGCACCTGGTTCTGGAACGCACTGGCCGGCGACTCGCCGCTTACGTATCACTTCGCGCCCGACCATGTGCTCGCGCCCGGCAGGGCCAGCGGGATCCTTTTTGGCGGCTGCCTTTCGCTGACCCATGCGCTTGCCGGCACCCCCTACGATCACTGGGTCGAGGGCGGTATCTGGTTCTGGGAAGACGTCGAAGAGCCGACCTATAGAATCGACCGAATGTTGACCCACCTGAGGCTGTCTGGTAGATTGCAAACCATTCAGGGCGTGATGATTGGCAAGCTCAAAGACTGCGGGGGAAGCGAGCCCGCGGGCCTCGAGCTCCTCCTCGATGAATTCTTCGGCCGCGCTGGAATCCCCGTCCTCCGCGACATGCCATTCGGCCACCACGGCGACAACCTGCTGATGCCCATCGGTGTCCCGGTCGAGATCGATACCGACGCCGGAACCTTCATCATTCCCGACCCCATCGTTGACAACTCGGTGGGTCGCACCCGATGAAGCCGGTATTCAAGACCACCGGCAAGAAGGATCCGGTTAAAGAATTCTCCGCGAGTTTCAAGGCCGGTGATTTCATCTTCCGCCAGGGAGACCTCGGATCGGAAATGTACATCGTCCTGGAAGGCGAGGTGCACCTCGTCAAGAAGCTCCGCGGCGAGTCGCTCGTTCTGTCCCGGCTCGAAAAGGGAGACTTTTTCGGCGAGATGGCTGTCATCGAAAGCGCTTCTCGAACCTCCGACGCGCTTGCCCACACCGCCGTGAGGCTGCTCTCGATCAACGCGGCCAGGTTCGACGACATGCTGCGCAAGAACCCCGAGATCGCCCTCCGAATGATTCGCAAGTATGCGATGCGACTCCAGGAGGCAAACGCGCTTCTCGAAACACTCGCCGGCCCTGAAGTCGATCCCGACAGCTCCCTCAGTAAGGCGCCGCCCGCCCTTTCACCCGAGGCGCCGTTCCCAGAGCCCGAGCCAGCGCGCAGCAAAGTACAACGTCTGGTCGACAATGCCACGGGCAGGGCGTTCTTCTTTGGCCGAACGGACGAGGCGACCATCGGACGGGCCGACCCCGTGACGGGAATCCTTCCGGACATCGATCTCTCGTCGGTCGATATCGACCGCTCGGTCTCGCGACGTCACGCGAAGATCCTTCGGCGCGACGGGATGTACATGATCCTCGAGGAAGTCGGAACGATCAACGGTACGTACGTCAATGATCAGCGCATTCCGACGGGTCAGCCCGTGCCGATCAACAACGGCGACCGTCTCCGTGTCGGCTTGATCAACATGAAGGTTCTCTTCGAATCGTAGAATCGCTGTCATCCTTCGCTTCCGCTCAGTGGCTGTGAAGAAATCCAATCACTGTGTCATCCCGAGCGTCGAGCGAGGGATCTGGGAGGCGGCTCCCGTCTCAGAAGGCCCCCTCCCAGATCCCTCGCTCGACGCTCGGGATGACACTCGGGAGTTTCTTCCAAATCTTCTCGCGATGACAAATCTTCCAGATTCCGAGGGACAATGTTCATGTGAGCGCGCGTCTGGAATCGAGAATCCGCCCCGACACCTCGGTCGAGTTCCTCAAAGGGGTCGGACCCGGACGAGGCGGAGTCCTCCACGAGAACGGCCTCTCCACAGTTGAGGATCTACTTTACTTTTTCCCGTTCCGCTACGAGGACCGGCGGCATCCGGTCCGGATCGGCGACCTTCGTCATATCGACGCGCCGGTGACCATCCGCGGACGCGTCGTCTCGGCGGGCAAGAAAACCTCGCCGATCAAACGTCTTGCGATCTTCGAGGCGATTATCGACGACGGTAGCGGGACGATCATGCTCGTCTGGTTCAACCAGCCCTATCTGGCCGACAAGATCAAACGCAACGTGCGGCTGGCGATCTACGGACAGCCACGTGTCAGCAACCGCGGCCGCCTCCAGATCGAGGGAGCGGACTTCGAGATCCTCAGCCCCGATGACGAGTCCGAGGGGGAAGGGACGATCGTCCCGGTTTATTCGAAAGTGGCGAACATCGCACCGAAGGCGATGCGGAGCATCGTCGAGCAGGCGATCGACGCACTGCCATTGATGCCTGACCCCCTTCCGGAAAAAGTCAGGGAGCAACTCGGAGTCGTCGGCCTTCACTCGGCGGTTCTCAAACTCCATCATCCGCCCGAGCTCGACGAATCGTTTCTCACGGGCCGTTCTGCCGCGCACCGCCGGATGATCCTCCAGGAGTTCTTCAGCTTTCAGCTCGCCCTGCGGCTGCGGCGGGCCGCCGAAGAGCAGCAGAAAAAAGAGCGGACGATCACGATCGACGATCGCATCCGAGACCGCGTACGAAGCGTGCTGCCGTTTTCATTGACGGGCGCTCAGAAGCGGGTGCTGAAAGAGATTGCCGCTGACATGCAGAGCACCAGCCCGATGTATCGTCTCCTCCAGGGCGACGTCGGCAGCGGCAAGACGATCGTCGCCCTCATCTCGGCGATCATCGCAATCGAGAATGGTCATCAGGTGGCGCTGCTGGCGCCGACCGAGATTTTGGCGGAACAGCACTTCCAGCGAATCGGTCAACTTCTTGACCAGTCTGGACTGCGAATTGCGAAGCTGACGGGGAGCACAGCCGCCGCAGATCGGCGGACGCTGCTTGCTGCACTGCGCGAGGGGTACCTCGATCTCATCGTCGGCACCCACGCACTTCTCGAGGATGCCGTCCAGTTCAAGTCTCTCGGGCTCGCCATCGTCGACGAGCAGCATCGCTTCGGCGTCGAACAGAGAAAGCGCCTCTTCGCGAAAGCGAAGCTGCCGGACATCCTCGTCATGACGGCAACGCCGATTCCCCGATCGCTGGCTCTCGCGATGTATGGCGACCTCGAGCTGTCCGTGATCGACGAGCTGCCGCCGGGACGTCTGCCGGTGAAGACCGTCGTGCGGGGAACCGGACAGGCGGCGAAGGTCTTCGCATTCATCGAGGAGCAGGTCGCGGACGGTGCGCAGGCGTACATCGTCTATCCGATCATCGAAGAGTCGGAGAAGCTCGATCTCAAACCGCTGACGGTCGGATTCGAGATGATCCGCGAGCGTTTCCCGAAGCTACGCTGCGCGATGCTGCACGGTCGGATGAGCTCGCGCGAGAAGGAAGAGACGATGGCCGCGTTTCAGAAAGGGGAGGTCGACCTGCTCGTCAGCACAACGGTCATCGAGGTCGGCGTCGACGTCCCGAACGCGTCGATGATGCTCATCATGGATTCCGATCGCTTCGGCTTGTCGCAGCTCCACCAGCTGCGCGGCCGTGTGGGTAGGGGGCCGCGGAAGAGCTACTGCGTGCTGCTCCGCAACGAGCGAGCGAGCGAAGATGCGAAGAACCGGCTGCGTCTGTTCGAATCGACGCGCGACGGATTCGAAGTCGCCGAACGCGACCTCGAGCTCCGCGGCGCCGGCGACGCCCTCGGCACACGCCAGTCGGGCGCCCCGAAGTTCCGCTTCGGCAGCATCCTCCGTGACCACAAGCTCATGGAGCTGGCGCGGGACACGGCGATCGAGATCATCGAGAAGGATGGCTACGAACCGGCGAGAGAGCTCGCGCTGAAGTTGATTCCCCAGGCAGCCGCGACGGCGGGAAAAGACTAGCACGCGTGCACGCGAATGAAACCCTTGTTGCGCGTTCATTCGCCGCCAGGAGCGCGCGTAGGCGCGCTCAACAGTCTAGCCCCGGGCTCTGCCCGGGGTTGATTGGTCCGTGCACATCAAGCGGCCGCGAAGGCGGCCGCTACAGGGAGTCGTTGCCCTCCGGTCTGTAGCGACCGCCTTCGCGGCCGCCGGATTCCTGCCTGGATGGCGACCGAACCCGGGCAAAGCCCGGGGCTAAACTGTTGACCGCGCCTTCGCACGCTCCGCCTCGAGATCGTAAAAGGTTCAGAAAATCGAATGGTGAATGTTGAAATTGTGAATTTTGAATGTTGAATGGGGACCGGTGGCTCAATTCAACATTCAGCATTCACAATTTCAACATTCAACATTCGGTCTCCCTGCCACTAAACTCCCGACCCATTCCCCAACCTTTACCCCCACCCGGCCTGCTGCTAAACTCCGCCGCTACTCAACTCTGAACGCCATTGGCTCGGACCAGCTGGGATCAACCCACAGACGCTACGTGCCTTTCTGATTCGGATATTCGGCTGGAAACCTCTTGAACGACCAAAAGACTCGCATTGTCCTCAGCGGTCTCCGACCGACGGGACGGGTTCACCTCGGCAACTACTTCGGCGCCATCCGCAACTGGGTCCGCCTCCAGGACGACTACCGATGCTTCTACTCGGTGGTGGACTGGCATGCGCTGACGTCTGACTACGCCGACCCGTCCGGAATCCACCAGGCGACCTTCGACGCCGTCGCCGACTGGATTGCTGCCGGGCTCGATCCGGAACGCTGCACGATCTTTCTCCAGTCGCAGGTCAAAGAACATGCTGAGCTGCATCTGCTTCTTTCGATGGTGACCCCGCTGCCGTGGCTCGAGCGGGTTCCGACGTTCAAGGAGCAGCAGCAGCAGCTCACGGAAAAGGATCTCAACACCTACGGCTTTCTCGGCTATCCGCTTCTGCAGACGGCCGACATCGTCGTCTATCGCGCGAACTTCGTTCCGGTCGGCGAGGACCAGGCTGCGCACCTCGAGATCTCTCGTGAAATCGTCCGGCGCTTCAACAATTTCTACGGACCCGTCTTTCCCGAGCCGCAGGCGCTCTTCACCGAAACTCCGAAAGTCCCCGGTCTCGACGGCAGGAAGATGTCGAAGTCGTACGACAACACGATCGGTCTGACCGCTTCCGCGGACGACATTCGCAAGCTCGTCATGACGATGTTCACCGACCCGAACCGTATCCGTCGTTCGGATCCCGGCAACCCCGACATCTGCAACCTCTTCCAGTTCCACAAGCTCTTCTCGGATGCGGCTACGATCGAGAGGGTCGATCATGAATGCCGTACGGCTCAGATCGGATGCGTCGACGACAAGAAGCTCCTCGCCTCGATCATCATCGACCGTCTCGAACCATTCCGGAAACGGCGTGAGGAGATCGACCGTGACCCCTCGGTGGTGTGGGATGTGCTGGCAAGAGGATCAGCGGTCGCGCGCGAGGCTGCCGCCGAGACGCTCGCGGCTGTCAGGTCGGCGATGAAGATCGACTTCCCGGAGCTGAACCGATGACCGACGAAACCACCGAAGAACAGCTCGACACGGAAAGGCCGGTAGCCCCGGAGCCCGAGGCGCTGACCGAAGCGCAGCAGGCGAGTGATGCGGCCGATGAAGACACATACAAGATTCACCTTCCCGCGTTCAGCGGGCCGCTCGACCTCCTTCTCCACCTGATCAAGCAGCACAAGCTCGACATCTATGACATCCCCATTGTCCTGATCACCGAGCAGTACAACAAGTACCTCAGCGACATGGAAGAGCTCGATCTCGAAGTCGCGGCAGACTACATCTACACCGCCGCACTGCTGATTCACATCAAATCAAAGATGCTCCTTCCCCGGGACGAGGAAGCTCCGGAAGACGATCCGCGCAGTGAGCTCGTCGACCGTCTTCTCGAGTACCAGCAATTCAAGTCGGTGGCCGAAAGCTTCGCTGAAGTGGATCTGGTTCGCATGGGCGTCTGGTCGAGGAAGCCGCAGCCGCTGTCCGGCATCGACGCCTCCGAGATCGATATGAGCGAGATCTCGCTCTTCGACCTGATCGACGCATTCCGAACGGCCCTCGGCCGGTACAAACATGCGCACCCGCAGGCCATCGAGCTGCAGCGCTCGTACTACAAAGTTTCGGAAAAGATGGCGGAACTAGCCGCGGAGCTGCGCCGGAAGTCGCCGATCCGTCTGCTCTGGTTCCTCGAGGGACGGGATCGCGGGGAACTGGTGACGATCTTTCTCGGGATGCTCGAGCTCGTGCGCCTTGGAGGCATCTCGATGCGGCAGAGCGAGTCCTTCACCGAGATCCTGATTCACAAGACCGAGACGGAGATCGATCCGTCGACGTTTGCAATGTTCGACCAATGAAAATCCGCGCCGATGGAGGCGCTGCAAAGAGAGACCAACAGGCCATGGCAATGTCATCAGACGAGCTTCGCTCGACGATAGAGGCGATCCTTTTCGTTTCGGGAGAACCCGTGAGCCTCGACCGGCTCGCAGAGGCGCTTCCCGACGAAGGACGCGAGTCGATCGCCGCCGAGGTGGAAAGCATCAGAAAGAACTTCGAAGAGAGTGTAGGTGGCTTCGGTCTGGAAGAGACTGGCGGCGGCTTCCGCTTTGCGAGCCGTCCGGGACATGATTCTTTACTTCGGAAATTCTTTGCGAAGCAGGGAGAGGGACGCCTCTCGCTCGCAGCGCTCGAGACGCTTGCAATCATTGCGTACCGGCAGCCGATGACAGCGCCCGAGATCTCCGACATCCGGGGCGTGAATTCATCCGGGGTGCTTCGAACGCTCCTCGATCGACGGATGATCCGTATCGCCGGACGGAAAGCTGTCGTCGGAAGTCCGTTTCTCTACCGCACGACCAGGGAATTCCTCATGCATTTCGGATTGAACGTGATCCAGGATCTTCCGCGACTCGAGGAGTTCGGCGATCTCCTCGGCGACAACGTCGCCGAGGCATTCCTGAATGAGGAGCAGGAAGCATCCTTCGCGGAAGCACAGATTGATGGAAACACCGGAGTCATGCAGCCGGAACCTGCAGACGAACTGTCGGACGGTGAAGACGTCGCTCTGGAGAGTGACGAAGTCCCCTCGGAGAACGCCGGAGAATCCGAGGAATCGGACATCGCGGACTCAATGAATAGCGAGGTGCTCACCGGGAAACACACTCCCTTCGGAAGCGATCCCACAGAGGAACTTGAAGAAGAAGGAAGCGAGACGGAAGGAAAGACAGTAGAATTTCCCGGCAACGACACGACTGACTGATGGAGCGACTGCAGAAGATCATTGCGCGCGCCGGTTTCGCGTCACGCCGGGAGGCCGAAGAAATGATTCGGTCTGGTCGGGTGACGGTGAACGGCCGTGTAACCACCGAGCTCGGCTCCAAAGCCGACCCAGAGCAGGACCATGTTAAAGTCGATGGCAAGCTGATCACGCGTCGCGAAGACCCCCGATACATTCTGCTTTACAAGCCCAAAGAAGTGATGACGACCGTCAACGATCCGGAAGGGCGGAAGACGGTCGTCGAGATCGTGCGCGGGGTGAAGGAGCGAATCTTTCCGGTTGGCCGCCTCGACTTCCACTCCGAGGGACTGATTCTATTGACCAACGATGGCGACCTCGCCTTTCTGGTCGCTCATCCAACGAACGGCTCGGTGAAGACCTACCACGTGAAAGTGCGCGGAGTTCCCGAAGAGCGGATCGTCGACAAGCTTCGTCGCGGCATCACGATCGATGGGCGCAGGACCCGGCCCTGCGAGATCGCCCGGATGCGCACGACGGGCAAATCGGAGGACGGCGGAAACAGCTGGTTCGAGGTCAAGCTCCAGGAAGGACGGACCCAGCAGATTCGCAAGATGTTCAAGGCGGTGGGTCATCCCGTATCGAAACTCAAGCGCATTGCGATCGGGCCGATCTCAGACCCGAAGCTGACGGCTGGACAGTGGCGCGACCTCACACCGCAGGAAGTCCAAAAGCTGATGACTCAGAAGAGTGCTGCTGCGCCGGCGAGGCCGAAGCGAGCAGCGGCCAAGCGCCCCGCAGCGAAGCGCCCTGCGTCGAAGGCCTCCGGCACCAAGAGGGCGTCGGCCACTCGGCCGGCC
>JBGSYJ010000123.1:0-10789 GCA_041750915.1 Thermoanaerobaculia bacterium
CAGACGCCGAGGATCTGGAGATTGTGGTACGTCGGCGTGAACTTCGCCTTGTCGCAGATCTCCTGCTGTCTCGCTTCGAGCACCGGATCGTGAAACTCGATCACGTCGCCACATGTTGTGCAGACCAGATGATCGTGATGCGAGTTCTGGCTGACGTATTCGTAGTGGTAGTGGTCCTCGCCGAGGTGAACGCGGCGCACCATGCCCGACTTCACCAGAAGCTCGAGCGTGCGATAGACCGTCGCCCGGGAGATCTTCACCCGCTTATCCTTCAGACGGAACAGCAGCTCATCGGCCTCGAAGTGATAATGCGTCGCGAAAATCTCGCGCAGCAATGACGCGCGCTCGTTCGTCAGTTTGAGCCCATGCGACTGGAGGAAATCTCCGAATCGCTCAATCTCACTCTGAAGGGTCCGCGAATTTGTCATCGTCGTTCCGTTAGTCAACAGCCGCGCTCACTGGGGCATTCTCGCCTCGTAGTGTCCGCTGATAGAACGCCACATACTCCGGCACGATGCGGGCGACGTCGAACTTCTCGACCGCAAGCGCCCTTCCAGCCGCTCCCAGCTTCTTCTGAAGCGCCTCGTCGGACAGGATCTCGATGGCACGTTCCGCCATCGCCTCGATGTCGCCGACCGGAAGGAGAAAGCCGACCTCGCCGTCGACGATCAGCTCAGGCAGACCACCTGCGCGGGTGGCAATCACGGGAACTTCCGAAGCCAGCGCCTCGAGAGCAGACATTCCGAACGACTCAGTCTCGGACGGCAGGAGGAACAGATCGCATGAACTGAGCACCTCTTCGAGATTCGGAACGTTTCCCAGAAACAGCACGCGATCTCTGAGGTCGTGCTCGCGGCAATATGCCTCGGCCTTCGAGCGTTCCGGGCCGTCGCCAATCATCAGAAGCTTGCTCGGAACTTTCTTTGACGCGATCTCGAACACTCCAAGGACGTCCATGACGCGCTTGACCGGCCGGAAGTTCGAGATGTGGCAGAGCAGTTTTTCACTGCTGCAGCCGAACATGCCTGCGATCGATTTGCCGTTCTGCCTGAACCTCGAGGGATCGACGAAGTTCGGGATCACTTCGATGTGACTCTTCGTTTCGAAGTGCTCGACCGTCTCGCTGCGCAGCCACTCGGAGACGGCCGTCACGCCGTCCGAAACTTCGATTCCGAACCGCGTGATCGGCAGATAACTCGCGTCACGACCGACGAGAGTGATGTCGGTTCCATGAAGCGTCGTGACCACCTTCAGCTCCGAGCGCAGAATCTGTTTCGCAAGATACGCGCTGATCGCATGCGGAATCGCGTAATGAACGTGAAGAATGTCGAGCTTCTCGTACGCAGCCACCTCGGCCATCTTCGTCGCGAGTGCCAGCGTGTACGGCGGATAGTCGCTGAATAGCGGATACGGCGTCACCGTGACTTCATGAAAGCGCACGCGCTGGTGCAGCACATTGAGACGCGACGGAAGCGCGTAGCTGATGAAGTGCACCTCGTAGCCGAGCCGCGCGAGCTCCATGCCGAGCTCGGTCGCGACCACGCCCGACCCGCCGAATGTCGGATAACAGGTGATCCCGATCTTCACGTGACCTCCCGCCCGGCATACGCCGCAACGAGATCGGCGACTGCCGGCGGCTCGATTGAAAAGAAGGCCTCGCCGAATTCCGCTCCGATCATGCTGCCGAAGTAACGCGCCCGTCCCTCGATCCGGTCGAGAAAACTCTTCTGCGTGAGGATCGTCTCTTTCTCGCGCGACTTCGGATTGTAGAACTGGGAGCCGTAGGCCCTGATCGCCTTCATCTTCGTCGCCCAGGTCTTCGTGACGTCCACGACGAACGATGGCTTCGGTGTGTACGTCAGCATGTGATAGACGACGGCCTGTGGACGATGTGCCGGCTGCCCGGTGTCGATCCTGGCGAGGCCCGCATAAAACGACGCGTCTGTGATGAGGCGTCCCGCCCGCGAATGATCGGGATGCCGATCCTCGGTGTACGGGGCGATCACGACGGAGGGGCGATGCTCGCGAATCAGGCGGATCAGCTCGAGCTCCTCCTCGCGTCCTCGCCGCAACCCGCCGTCTCCGAAGTCGAGCCGCCTGCGGAAGCTCGCTTTGAGAATGCGCGCCGCTGCCTTCGACTCCCGGAAGCGGATCTCCGGCGTTCCCCGCGTTCCCATTTCTGCACGCGTCAGGTCGACGATTCCGACGGACTGGCCCTGACGCACGGCCTTCGCCAGCGTTCCTGAGCAGGAGAGCTCAATATCGTCGGCGTGTGCGCCGAACGCGAGAATGTCGACGACATCAGACATCAAAGCTCCTCCAGTCTTCCATCAGAGACCGACCACCTTGAGCGCCGGAGCATCCGGCTCGACCTGGTCGAGAATCCGCTCGACAAGCCGGTCCCGGTACTGCATCCAGAACGTTATCCACCCGATGTGGCGATCCTGAGGGGCGCCATCGGGATTCAGAGTTTCGACGAGCCGGGATAGGGCGCCATAGCGCTCGGTATCTTTTCTCAGCGCCGCCCGTTCGCCCTGCTCGCTCAGTTTGTCGAGATGGTAACGGACTCGCGCCAGCCTGCGTTTCACCGAACGGTCGAGTTGAGGATCGGCCTCGAGCACGGTCTCCCGAATCCTTTCGAGATCCGCTTCGAGACTGTCCGCCGATCCATCAATCGCATTTCTCATCTTCGGAGCGAGCGCCGGATCGAGCCTCACAACGATCTCCTCAGGAGCCCGGAACAGATCGTCGGCGCTCAGATCGTAGTCGGCGATCGGACGCAGAATGCGCTGGGGCCCGACGAGCAGATGGCCGCGCAATCCGACGCGTGGCTGCGCGATCCCGAACATCTCGTGGAGCGGAGCCAGCTGCGCGTAGTACGACACCTCCGCCGGTCCTCCGAGAAAGAGGTCGGTCCCGAGCACCCCGTCCTGAAGAAGGGGCCTGGCGAGCACGCCCGTCGAAATCGTCTCCGGTTGCTGTTGCGCGATTGAGAGGATCTCTTCGCGAGTCGATCGCTTCCCTCCCACGCTCCACTGCCCGTCGTCGAAACGGATCGGCAGTCGTACGCCGGAATCACTGACGCGGTAGAGAAACGAGTAGTGACCATCATCGGCCGCTGCGACCTGAGGTGTGTAACCGGCATCGCGAATCTCGCTGGAGCGCTGCGTCACCCGCCTCTCCGCTTCATCCATCTCCTGGACCATCGAAACGAAAAGATCGCGTCCCTCGCGACGAAGCTCCGGCAGCATGGAGTCTACGAGGACGACGCCGCGGTCGCGTAGAACCTCCGTCAGCAGTTCGGCGAACGAGTCGCCATAGCTGATGCCCTCGCGCAACCAGCCGGGCTGCTCCATTCCGACGGCGTCGATCAGTTGACGCTTGAGCCGGTCATCAACGGGCAGCGGGCCCACCATCTGCCGCAACGATCCGCCGTGGGCGCGAAGTCGTGTGCGGCCGTTCTTCTGATTCAGCGTGATCGATGCGACTTCATCGAAGTCGTGATCCTCCGTCGCAAGCCAGAAAAAGACGGTCGCTTCGAATCCCTGCTGCGCGAGTACATCGCGGAGCCGCAGAAGCGAGAGCAGCTTGACGATGATGAGCAACGGTCCGCCCGCAAAGCAGACCTGCTGGCCGGCCACGAGCGTAATCGTCCGGCCGGCTCCCCACGACTCGAGCTCGCGCCGCACGTCGTTTCCCCATCTCATGTTGCTTTCGGCCAGGCCGGTGACGAGAGCCGCAGGTCGAGGCGTTCCCGCCGGCCGCAGGTTTTCCAGCGGTGTTCTGGGAAGAAACCGGGCTGCGTTGCCTGTGCCTTTGACCAGATCGAGCGCAAACGGACTGAGGCCTGGGTACGACTCCAGAGGCAGGCGAAGCGACTCGAGAGTCGCGAGCTGTGCGGTCCCGGCTTTTGAGGTCATGCGTCCGCAACCCTCCTGCCGGATCGCGCGGGCACTCGTACACTCGTACACTCTGCGCTCGTCACCGTTTCGCTCCAACCACGATGAGCCGGGGACTCGATTCGTCGAAGGGCCGGCCGTCGAAGTCGCCGTAAACCTGATCGATTGAAAAACCACCTGAAGCAAACATCGTTCTGATCTCGTCGAGATCATACGCCCGTACTCGCTCGATGAATCGCTTCGAATCGATCGCGATTCGCTTGTTGAACGTTCGGGTAACGGGATCGAACCATCGCTGGATGTGCACCGGGCCCGATTCCGACTGCCGCTGCTCGTCCGCCACCAGATTCTCGATTTCCCGATGCATATTGAGGTAATCGAACAGGTACGGCGCTCCGCTCCTGAGGACCCGCGACATCTCGTGAACGACGCTGAGGTTCTCCTCCTGTTCGGTGAAGTAGCCGAAACTCGTGAAGAAATTGACGAGCGCAGCGAACGATTGGTCACGGAACGGGAGCTGTCTCATGTCCGCACGCGCCACGTCCATCGGACCATACTCGCGCAGTCCGGCGCGGAGGATCGTCAATGAGAGATCGCAGCCGGCAACTTCGTAGCCCTGCGACTCGAGCTCCCGGACGTGACGCCCGCTTCCGCACGCGAGGTCGAGAACCGTCCCCGGTACCTCGCCCACCGTCTGGCTGAAGAAGGCAACCTGACGCTTCGCCTCCTCCTCGTCGCGATACGAGTAGAGGTCGAGGTACTCCTCGCCGAACCATTCGAGATACCAGGTCAATGTCTCTCCGAGAAATTCAGAATTGAGAATTCAGAATGCAGAAAGGGGACCGGGCCCTTCTGAATTCTCAATTCTCAATTCTGAATTGCCTCAATGTTATCCTTGATTCATGACGCGCAAGAACGATCTTCTGGCAAGGCTTCAACGGGACGTAATCATCGGGGTTGTTCGTGAAGAGAACCCCGAGGTTGCCATGTCCGTCGCGAGAGCATACGCGGCGGGCGGGATTCAGAACATCGAGATCACACTGACGACTCCCGACGCCCTGTCGATCATCGAAAGCCTCAGACCGGAATTCGACGCGAAAGGAATCGCCATCGCTGCCGGCACCGTTCGAAGTGCGAACGATGCGGCTGCCGCCCGCAGGGCCGGAGCCGCCATCCTCGTCTCTCCACATACCGATCTTTCAGTGATCGAGTATGCGACGGAACACGATCTTTTCTGCATCGCCGGTGCCTCGACACCGACCGAGATCATCCGGGCGTGGGAAGCGGGTGCCGATCTCATCAAAGTCTACCCGGCGATTCACCTCGGAGGCCCGGACTACATCAAGACGATCCGCCAGCCGATCCGCGACGTTCCGATGCTGGCGGGCGGGCCGGTAGCGCTGAATCAGATCGAGGCTTATCTCGATGCGGGTGTCATCGCGATGAATCTCGCCGGCTCGATCGCCGTTCCCGATCTCGTACAGGCCGGCAACTGGCAGGAGATCGAGACCCGCGCTTCGCTGGCAGTGTCGATCGTCCGTTCGCGAAACTCCATGCAGCAGACTCCCGACGCACCGGCGGTCATTCACTGAATGGGATCACGGTGGATGCGTCTGATGAACTGTCCTCCAGGGGCGTGCTCATGAGCTTCGAGTCGGATCGAGAGGGCCTGTACTCACGGCGCGCGCAGGCGCGCCACACAGTTCTGGCCCCGGGCTCTGCCCGGGGTTGGCGCGACGCTAGAAACAAACGCGGCCGCTGCGACTGCATTCTGAGCGACCCCGGGCAAAGCCCGGGGCTATGCTGTATGGCGCGCCTGCGCGCGCCGCATGCTCGCTCATTCTCGTATCACTGCCGTTCGTCATTTCTCCAATTCAACATTCCGGTCCCCTCCCAATGAACGCTCTCATCCTTCTTCTCCTCGCCTCCGTCTTCCCTTCGACATCCCAGACTTCCTGGATGGAGCCGGAAGCATTTCACCTCCGCGTCGGCATGACACGGGCCGCTGCGACTGACGTTCTGGATAATCGAGGGTGGAAAGTGAAGAAGGGCAAAGGCGAAGACGATCTGATCGTCGAATATGACGAGACGAGAACTCTCACTCTCGCCTTTTCGAAGGGGAAGCTCGCATCGATCCGCTTCGAGCTCGTCGACTTCGTCCCGCAGGTCCATAAGGCGTTCGCCGAACAGAAGAAGACGCTCGCGAAGAGATTCGGACAGCCGACCGTGCTCGCTGCGGGCAACACGCTGATCTACGACCGACAAAACCCCAACGTCTTCGCCGTGGTGTCCAGCGATCCGAAGACGGAGTTCGGCAAACGCGGTCTCGGATTCCTCGTCGTCCGCTACTTCGAGCCGCCGCCGGCGGACTGAACCATCGGAGCGGCCGCTCTGCGCGGGTCACCGCTGAATATCAGGACGCCCTGTCCCCTCGTGCCGACGTAGAGACGGCTCGCATCGAACGGATCGTGCGAGATCGACGCGACATCCATCGAACGAGCCGGAAGCGGGAGATCCCGCCAGTCATTCGTCGCGTCTGACACGAGCAGGGACGTTGCCTCCCGCGAAGTCAGGTAGACCTTTCGCGAAAGATAGCTGTCTGTTTCGATTGCGGAGGCAAACGTCATCTCCGGCGACTTCACCGGTACCCACTTCATTTTTTCGTCGAGGTGCCCGCTGCGAATGCCCTTGTTGCTCGTTACGACGACAAGCTCGCGGCCCTTACGGCTCGTCAGAGCGAGCGAGCGTCCCATGTCCGGGGCGCCGGCGACGTCGAGCCAGCTCGTGCCGTCGAACACGGCGAGTCCCGTAGACTTCAAGGCAAAGAGCGCCCGCTTGTCTCCAAGGTGACCGACTGCGATGTCGACCGCCTTGACTGCGGAGCCGGCGAGTCTGTACCACTCCCTGCCGCCGTCTTTCGACGTGAACACGCCTTCGGAAGTCGCTGCGAACAGTCGTGTCCGATTGTAGGCAAGGACCTTGTCGACCCGGAGCGGCCAGAGCACAGGCTCGGCGCGCGTCCAGTCCTTGCCGTCCTCACTCCAGAAGAAGCCCTGCTCGGTCCCGGCGAGGAACCTCGGGGAGGCGTCGTGCCGGACGATGAGCGAAAGAATCTCGGGAAGCTTCGTCTCGCTCAGGCGCGACCAGTTGCGGCCGGCGTCTTTCGAGTCATAGATTCCCGACGCGGATCCACCGAACATCACGGCCGCATAGACGCGGTTCCTCGTCGTCGGATCGGCGACGACAGACGCGACACGCATGCTCTGCAGTCCGAAGCTCGAACGGGCGAACGTCTTGCCCTGATCCTCCGAGACATAGACTCCGTCGCCTTCCGTTGCCAGCACGATTCGATTCGGCCGTCGCGGATGGAGGCCGATCGAATTGATCACGAGGCCCGTGTCCGAGATGACTTCCCAGCTCTTGCCGAGGTTCCGGCTGCGATATAGACCAGCGACAGAGCCGGCATAAACGACGCGCGAATCGAGCGGATCGATCGCGATCGAGTGGATGCGCCGGTTGTCGAATCCTTCCTTGTGCCGGACCCAGGTATCGCCGCGATTCGCAGAGTTGTAAACCCAGCCGCATGTCGAGATCCAGACATTGTCCGGATTCTTCGGATCAATCTCGATGGCAAAGACGTCAGTGTCGAGCACCATGCCCGATTCAACGTGCTTCCAGCTCTTCCCGCCGTTGTCGGTCCGCCAGGCCTGACGCCATGTGCCGACGTAAATCGTGTCCGACGATCGCGGGTCGATCGCAAGGGACTCGACATTCTCGCGATCGGAGATCTGCTGCCAGCTCACTCCGCCGTTACGGCTGCGGTAGACTCCGCTCAAACCGCCGGCGACCATATGCTCGCGATCGGATGGATCGATGACGAATGCGCGGATGGAGACGTCCTCCAGCCCTCTGTCGCGGCGGGTCCAGGTCTCGCCGCCGTCAGCCGACACTGCGATGACGCCGCCTTCCCACAGACCCCACGAAGCAGCCCAGATACGGCCAATATCGTCGACGACTAGGTTGTCGACGATGTAGCCCGGGAACGGCACGCCATTACGCGGATTCACCCACTCTCTGCCGCCGTTGAGCGAGGTATAGATCTCGCCCTGGCTGGTTCCGAGGATCATCCTGTCGGGATTACGAGGATCGATGACCAGGGCGCGGACGTCGGCGCCATAGAGACCCGCGCGGGTCCACTCGGCCGTGGCCGGAAACGTCGTGGCGATCGCCACAATGAGAGTCAGTATGAGGAGATATTTACGCATGCCCACCCTGTCCACGAGATATTGATGACCTTGCCGGCCTTCACTAGCAATAATCCTGCCCTGGTGAACGTCGCCCGCGAGGGATTTATGCTGGATCGCCGGTCGGAAAACAGCATACACGGAAGAGGCCTCGAGTGAACCTGCCGATCGAGAAGCCTCAAGGACTGGTCATCCGGAGCGAAGCGAAGGATCATCTCGCCACGCTCGATCCCCGCAAGAAGAACTTCGCTCAGTATGTGAAAGAATCCAGATGCCGGGTTAACGAGCCCCCTCGAAGATCTGGAGAGCTTGTCATCCCGAGCTTGGTCGTGAGGGCGGGAGGGGCGAGGGAACTCCGGCGTTAGGACATAGTTCATTCGTCACGGGACAGAGTCAAAGGGCATTTCCTCGAGGCAATTATGTACCATCGCGTGAGGTCCCTCGCCCCTCCCGCACACCCACGCTTGCTCGGGATGACAATTGGTTCGTTCCTCGCCACAATGGCACCGAGTCCGGAAGTTACAGTGCAGAATGACATCGCCACCATAGCGCCAAGGACGAGAACGAACACTCATGACGAAACTACGAACCTGTGTTTTTCCATGTGCCGGCTTCGGTACACGATTCCTTCCCGCCACCAAATCGATCCCGAAGGAAATGCTCCCACTCGTGGACAAACCGGTCATTCAGTGGGGCGTCGAGGAGGCACTCGCCTCGGGTCTCGACAACATCATCATCATCACCTCGACTGGCAAGGAAGCGATTCTTGACCACTTCGACAAGGCAACCGAGCTCGAGCGGTCGCTCCGCGAACGGGGTAAGACCGACCTGCTCGACGAAGTCCAGGCGGTCAGCCGCATGGTCGACGTTATCGCCGTCAGACAGAAGCAGGCCATGGGACTGGGACATGCGATCGGCATGGCGCGCAATGCCGTGGGCGACCAGCACTTCGCCGTGGTCCTGCCTGACGACGTGATTCTTTCCGACCCTCCCTGCCTGAAACAGATGATCAACGTCTTCAATGAGACCGGCAGCCCGGTAGTTGCGCTGATGGAGGTTTCACCCGAAGAGACATCGCGGTACGGAATCATCGCGGGAGAGAAGGTCGGCGAACGGACCTGGCGGCTCACCGACATGGTGGAGAAGCCACAGAGCAACCCGCCATCAAACCTCGCGATCATCGGACGATACATCCTTCCGCCAAGCATCTTCGACGCGATTGCAGCGACGAAGCCGGGAGCGGGCGGAGAGATCCAGCTCACCGATGCGCTGCGCAGTCTCATCACGAGCGGCGAGGTCTATGGATACGTCTTCGAAGGAAGGCGCTACGACACAGGCGAAAAGCTCGGTTACCTCAAGGCGACCGTCGACTACGCTCTCCGGCATCCGGTCGTAGGGAGTGAGTTCCGGAAATACATCAAGCACGGTTTGGAGCACATGAATGAGTGATCCGTCATTCGATGTCCTCGAGCTGGAACTACCTCTGTCATCCATGGTGAACGAGTGCGAGCTGACCGGTCGTCGCGCCGTATTCGTCCGGAACGGTACAGCTGTCGCCGTCCTGATCTCTAACGACGAGTACATGGCGCTGCGCGAGACGACGGAGCTCTCCGGGCACGCCGGCATCGCGGAACTTCTCGCATCGGCCGACGACGAGATTCGACGTGGAGCGATCCTCCTTCCGGAGGATCTGTTTGTGGAATGACAGGCTGCGGATCGTCGAAAGTGTCGAGGCGTCGTGGAAAACTCTCGACGAGTCGCAACGCGGCGTGGCGCGGACGGCGCTCGAGCGGCTCGATGAGGATCCGATTCTCGGCGTTCCCCTCTACGCTCCGTTTCGCGGAGTCTGGAGCTATCGCCTCGGAGATCTGCGTATCCTCTACAGGATCGCCCCCGAAGCAAGGGCGATCTTCGTGATTCGGATCGAGTGGGTCCCCGATGAGGTGCGCCGGTGAAACTCATACTGGCTTCCGCTTCCCCGCGCAGGCGCGAGCTGCTCCAGACCGTACGATTCACTTTCGAAGTCGAGTCGAGCGCAGTCGAGGAACTGCAACGGCAAGGCGAAGCTCCCGAAACCTACGTCCGCAGACTCGCAGAGGACAAGGCGCGCGAAGTTGGATCGCGCCATCCCGACGCCTGGGTCATCGCGGCCGACACGATCGTCTACATCGACGGAACCATTCTCGAGAAGCCGGCAGACCACGGAGATGCCGTTCGGATGCTCTCGACGATCTCGGGACGCGTCCACGAGGTCTTCACCGGGCTCACGTTGTGCAATCGAGCAGCCGATCGAAGCTACACGCGAGTGGTGACGACCAGAGTGAAGATGCTCAGCCTTTCGCCTGAGGAGATCGAATGGTACGCCTCTACGGGCGAGCCGATGGACAAGGCCGGTGCATACGCCGTTCAGGGAATCGGAGCGATGTTCATCGAATCGATCGATGGTAGTTACACAAATGTTGTCGGACTCCCGCTCGCGGAATTGTTTACGATGATGAAAAACGCCGGCCTGAATCCGGTCGCGGACAATGAAAAGACAAAAACCGTCAGAGAGTGAAATGCTCCCGGGCGCCCGGAGAAGCCGTCAAGCGGGTGGGGTCTCCTGTCTCCTGTCTCCTGTCTACTGTCTACTGTCTACTGTCTACT
>JBGSYJ010000124.1:0-1523 GCA_041750915.1 Thermoanaerobaculia bacterium
GCGTCGTCGCGCTTCCAGACGTACTCCCTCTGGAAAGCAGGTACGAAGAGCTGCTTCTCATCGATCTTGTCGAGGATGGTCGAGATTTTCATGGGATCCTTTCGTGCCGGGTAGGTCGACCGAACCAGGTCGGAATCCTTCTCGGGCCCAAGCTTCCGTAATTGCCCGGCACATTGTACTCACCAGGAAAGGCGAGTCCATCGAACCGCTCAGAACGAAATGAGACGGAGCGAGGATCTCCTCGCTCCGTCGGAGTGGCTATTTGAGCCCGTTGCGCTTCAGAATCGGCTTGACGCAATGCCAAAGCTGAGTCGACTGGTTATCGATTTCGTCCATTCGTCCTCCTTCTATTATTCGGGAGATTCTTTCTTCCCTATTCTACAAAGGGGAATGAGCACGTCGTTTGGCTGTAGACGCTGAGAAACCGGACAGAAGGGGTCGGGTTTCGGCCACCCCGACGGCGACGGCAACGGCAACGGCAACGGCGACGGCGACGGCGACGGCGACGGAGTTTCCCTCACCCCTGGCCCCTCTGCCGCGGGGAGAGGGGAAGGGTGACGTACGATGACGGCATGCTGAGAGTGCTCTCTGTGGCTGCGGTGGTCGCTATTCTGGGATGTGCGGAGCGTCCGGTTGCGCAGTCGCCCGTTGCGCGCGGGGAGTATCTTGCCAATGGCGTCGCGCGATGTTTCTGGTGTCACTCCCCTCTCGACGACGGCGATCCGGCGTATCCGAAGCCGGAGCTGCTCGGCTCGGGTGATGTGCTCGATCCTTCGCTGCCGATCGTCGCGGGGAATCTCACACCGGACGAGGAGACAGGGCTCGGAGACTGGACCGACGAGGAGATCGTTCGCGCGATGCGCGGTGGCAGAGGTCGGGACGGGCGCACGTTGCGCGTCCATCCTTCCGCGTATTACAGCGTCATGACCGATGACGACGCCGCGGCGATCATTGCGTATCTCCGCTCACTTCCGCCGATCCGTAACGAGCTTCCCTCGAGCGCCAGATCGGACGCGCCGCACGATTCGGTGCAGCCATTCGTCGAGCCTGCATCCGATGATATGCGCAGCGCGCCGCCGCTGATCCGCGGCGCCTACCTCACGCAGCTCGGCGAATGTCTCGGATGCCACACCACGACGGATCGCGATGGGAATCCGGCGCGAGATTTGAGCTTCGGCGGCGGCCGGCGCTTCTATGTCACGAAGGGTTTCGGCAATGAGGTCTCGCCCGATCCCGCGTTCACGGACACGCCCCGCCTCTCGGTCGACGGCGCACCCATCGTCGCTTCGGCGAATATCACGCAGTCGCCCTCGGGGATCCCGTTCTACTCCGAGCATGTGTTCGTGCAGACGATGCGTACCGGACATGTCGCCGGGGTCCGGCGTCTGAGCTCTGCGATGCCGTGGATCTTCTTCCGGAACATGACGGATGAGGATCTGCACGCGGTGTTTGCGTATCTGCAGACTGTGCAGCCGGTGGATCACAATGTGAGCAATGTCGAGGCAGCGGAGTTCTGCAGGAAG
>JBGSYJ010000125.1:0-15997 GCA_041750915.1 Thermoanaerobaculia bacterium
GAGGGATCTGGGGAGTGCTCCCTCTAAGAGACCCCCTCCCAGATCCCTCGCTCGACGCTCGGGATGACACTCGCGCGATTAATTCACAGCATGACAGATGCTGTTCGGCCCGGGAGGGGGGCTACTGTCTACTGTCTACTGAGTACTGACTACTCGGGTGGGCGTGCGGGCGAGTGTATTTTTCCTGTTCGGAGTGGGACTAGAGATCAGGAGCCCATAACCCGCCATGCAGGTACTCATCGCTGACGACGACCGCAAGACACGCGAACTGTTCTCGAACTATCTTCTGGATGCGGGACATGAGCCGATTCTGGCTACGCGTGGCCTGGATGCCGTGCGTATCGCGACCGAGTTGCGCCCCCCGGTTGTGATCCTGGACGGGCTGCTCCCCGAGCTGCATGGCTTCGAGGTGGCGCGATTCCTTCGCGACACGCTCGACTACCGCCCATGGATCATCCTGGCCACAGCCGTCTATAAATCCACCAGCTATCAGAGCGACGCTGTGTTGAAGTACGGGACTGATCGCTATCTGATCAAACCCGTCTCGAGAGAAATGCTGATGGAGGCAGTAGCTGGCTCGGAAAGTCTCATTCAACCCAGGCCGCTGTTCAGCGGACTTTCGAAGGCTCCGGCTGGCATGACGGGCACCAGTAAGTAGATCGGGCGTCAGGGCCCTGTCTGGCGCGCTCGACTCCCTTCCCGCATCGAAGGCATGGCTTTCCGCCGCGACCGTAAACCCACAACTGGTACCGGGGATCGAGACGTCCCGTCGTAGCCCGTTCTCGTGGTGCAGACTCTCCCACGTTCGCACGCAGCAGTCTCCGCGACTCGTCGAGTATGCGAACGAGCTGTGAGTCCTCCAGGCTGGATACCGGTGCGAAGGGACTGACGCCCGTGCTGAAAAGAATCTCCGATTTGTACACGTTGCCGATGCCGGCAACCAGTCGCTGATTCAGGAGAGCGTCGGCGATTTCGAGCTCACCGCGTGCGCGAATGCGGGCGACGGCGTCATCGCGATCGAATACATCCGCCAGAAGGTCAGGACCGATCTTCTGAAGATCGGGCTGTCGAGACAGCTGTCGCCTGGTGAGAAACTCCGCCACAGGGATTGAGAATCCCACTGCAATGAACTCTTCCGTAGCGATCACGAGCCTCATCTCATCGCGGCGTCGTCTCCACGACTCGCCTGGCCGATAGAGATGCCAGCTTCCATTCATTCGCATGTGCGTCCGCAGAAAGAGCTCGCCTGAAAATTCGATGAGCAGATGTTTGCCTGCTGAGAAGACGCGCTCGATACGTCTTCCTGCGAGCGGAGTGTTCTGGTCGACACTGCTCAACTGAGCCAGCGCTGTCCTGAACTCGCTCACCGTTTTTCCCGCCAGCGCCTGATGCATGCGCGCGGCTGCCCGGAAGATCGTATCGCCCTCAGGCATAAAGAGCGGCTCTCATTCACGCCCTCATGCGGGCATGTGGCAGCGCGCGCATCTGATAGCCCATCGACGTCGGTACGAAGCCTTCGCCCGTCAGCCAGGGACCGATCGAGTGCATGTCAGGCCTGACTCCGTCGACTTCGGCGATCAGCAGGGCGCGACGTGCTCCGCTGCGCACGAGGTTAGCGAGTGTTGTTGCGATGGAGCCCGCAATTTCGCTCCGTTCCGGTTCATCCTCGGGGATCCATGTGTAGATCTGTTTCTCTCCGCGGGATATGTAGGCTGCGAGCACGCCATTCACCAGGAGCACACGCGCACCAACCGAACGCGTCGGCCTGACACTCTCCGGATGTGGAGGCCAGCTGAGAATGCCGCCCCACGGGTTTGCGGGATCGGTCGCCGCGATGAGCCCGACGACCGGCTCGTCCGGCTCGATCCGCAGCGAGCGCAGCAGATCGAGCGCCCCTGGCAGAGCGAACTGAGTCGCTGCGACTCCGTCGATGAAATAGCCGCGCCGAACCTTGCCGGCCTCCTCCATCTGCTTGAGAACGTCGTAGACCGCGCTGAAGCCTCCGACGATCTGCTCCTGAGGAGCGGCCTCGCGTGTCAGGACTCCGTAGCGGTTCAGCAGCTGGCTCGCGAGGGCGGCGCTGCGCGCAGTTCGATTGGGCATTGATCGGATCAGATCCGCTGTAAGCGACCAGCGGCCCTCAGCGGCCGGAGGCGCAGAAGAAGCTCGTCGCGATCGGAATCGCTTGTCTGAGGACGTTCGGCCACGCGTCTTCGCGCGCGTGAAGGCTCGAAGCGAGTGGACTGTGTCATTTGTCACGAAACCCTTCCATACGAGGTCCCAGAGCGCGTCGACCGTGTCCTGCGGAAATCCGTCTCCGATCGCGAGATGAACCGCGGGGAAGAAGGAAGCACCCCGATTGCCAAGGTACTCGACGATCCGCGTCTCCACTTCGGACAGAGGAACTTCGGGCGCCGGCGAATGGAGCAGGGGAAGAGTGTCTGTGAGGTAGATCGCGATCCGGCCGTCGCGTTCTCCGAGAGCCTCGACACCGGTCCACGCGACCTCACCGGCCGCTGTCAGCGTATCGAGGTCCGAAGCGCGATAGTCTTCGAGTCGGGCAGCGAGAATCTCGCTCTCGAAGATCGAAGCGGGAAGGGGACAGCCCTGAAGCGACTCGATCACTTCGAGCAGGGCGTTCAGGCCCTGCCTCTTCTTTCCGATGCCCTGCCAGGCGGTGAAGAGTCTCGCCAGAACTCGAGGCTCGACCGGTTCGACTTCGTGACGCAACTTTGCAAGCGAGCGTCTGCGAAGCAGCCGGAGCACGTTTGCGTCGCACCATTCACGGGTCATCCCGCCCGGACGGAACTCTCCCTCGATCAGACGGCCGCGCTCGAGTAGAGCGCGCAGCGGAGATTCGACGACACTCGGCCCGAGCGCAAAGCGCGCGGCGATTTCTTTCAGGGTGAACGGTCCATGCGTTCGTGCGTAGCGAGATACCAGATCGCCGAGGGGGTCTCTGACCGGTTCGAGAAGACGCTCGGGAAGACCATGGGGGATCGGAGCTCCGAGGGCGTCGCGGTATCGTGCAGCATCCTCGACGGCTATCAGTCTGCGCTCGCCGCCGACGGCGGTCTCGATGATGCGCCGCGCAGTGATCAGCTCCTGCGCGCTCTGCGCCACCTCGACGGATAGACATCGGGCCGCAAGCTCCTCGCGCGTCAGATCACCGATCGAAAGCAGCATGTCGTGGATCTGATCGGGCGACTTTGCGCGGTACTCCTGCTCGAGATGCTGGAGCCTGCGTTCGGTTTCCGCGAGGGCATCGGCATCAAGCAGGTCACGTAGCTCAGCTTCACCGAGGAGCTCGCGAAGCTGCGAGTGATCGATGGCGAGCGCCTGCGCGCGTCGTTCTGCGAGCGGAGCGTCTCCGTCGTAGATGTAGTTAGCTACGTAGCGGAAAAGAACGGAGCCGGCGAAGGGTGAGGGCTGCAGCGTGTCCGCCGTGACGGTCCTTGTCGTTCGCCGCTCGACGCTCTGCAGGAGCTGGATGAGCGCGGGCATGTCGAAGACATCCTGAAGGCACTCGCGGTAGGTCTCGAGCAACATGGGAAACGAGCCGTAACGGGCCGCGACCTGCAGGAGGTCGGCCGAGCGTTTTCGCTGCTGCCAGAGCGGCGACCGCCGGTTTCCGGTCCTTCTTGGCAAAAGCAGCGCGCGCGTGGCGATCTCCCGGAATTTCGCGGCGAACATCGCGCTAGATCCAAGCTGCCGGATCACCAGCGATTCCACTTCCTCCGCGCTTGGGATGACCATCGAGACATCAGGAGCCTCGTCGGTCTCCGGAAATCGGATGATGAACCCGTCGTCACTCCACATCGTTTCGACTTCGATTCCAGTTTCCCGGCGTACCTTCGCGGTCGCAGCCATCGCCCACGGTGCATGGACCCGTCCGCCGAACGGTGAAAGAACACAGACGCGCCAGTCGCCGAGATCGTCGGGGCACCGCTCGATGAGAATCGTTCGATCGTCCGGTACGGCCTCGGTTGCGCTCTTCTGATCGGCGACGTACTCGACGAGATTGCGCGCCGCGGCAGCGTTGAGATCGTAGTCCGCGCTGAGCCGTGCGACGAGCTTCTCGCCTCCGCCTCCGCCGATCGTGCGAATGAGTGCTCCGATCCGTTCACCGAGCTGCACGCTCCTCCCGGCAGAATCGCCGTGCCAGAACGGCATCTTGCCCGGCTCCCCTGGAGCGGGAGTCACGAGGACGCGATCGTGCGTGATCTCCTCGATGCGCCAGGTCGAAGCGCCAAGCATGAAGGTCTCGCCGGGGCGGGATTCGAAGACCATCTCCTCGTCGAGCTCGCCGACTCGAGCCGAACCCTTCTCGGCGCCAGCCATGAAAACACCGTACAGGCCGCGGTCGGGAATCGTGCCGCCGTTGGTGACGGCGACCCGTTTCGCTCCCGGCCGGGCCGTCAGCGTGTTGTCCAAACGGTTCCACGTGAGCCTCGGCCGCAGCTCCGCGAAATCGTCCGACGGATAGAGTCCCGACAACATATCGAGCACGCCCTCGAAGATCGCGGGAGTGAGCTCTGCAAACGGCGCTGCGGAGCGCACCGTGGCAAACAGCTCGTCGGTTTTCCACGAATCCATTGAGACCATCGCGACGATCTGCTGGGCGAGCACGTCCAGAGGATTCCTCGGATAGCGGATCGGTTCGATCTTCCCCTCACGCATCGCGCCCGTCACAGCTGCGCATGCGACGAGGTCCGCGCGGTGTTTGGGGAAGAGGATTCCCTCGCTCGTCGCGCCCACCTGATGGCTTGCGCGCCCGATTCGCTGCATGCCACTCGCAATCGAAGGGGGCGCTTCGATCTGAATCACCAGATCGATCGCGCCCATGTCGATGCCGAGCTCGAGCGACGAGGTGGCCACGAGCGCCGGAATCCTTCCCGATTTGAGATTGTCCTCGATCTCGCTCCTCTGTTCCCGCGCGACGGAGCCGTGATGCGCGCTGACGATCGATTCCCCGGCGAGCTCGTTCAGTGCCCCCGCGAGTCTTTCCGCAAGCCGCCGGCTGTTCACGAAGATGAGGGTGGAGCGATGGCTTCGGATCAGCTCGAGCAGGCGGGGGTGGATTGCAGGCCAGATCGAGGTGCGCACCGTGCTCGATGCCGCGCCGCTGGGAATTGGAATCGCCGCGCCGAGCGAACCCATCTCCTCTACCGGTGTCTCGATGATCAGAGAGAGCTTTTTTCGCTCTCCCGTATCGACTACGGAGACCGTGCGAAAGGTCGGAATGCTACCCCCCGGCTCGGCAAACTCGTCGCTGAAACTAATCAGCTCGTCAGCGGCTTCGGGAGGTGGAGCTGGCGCTGCAGGCCTCTGCTCCGCGCCGGCCAGAAATCGTGCGACTTCCTCGAGAGGCTTCTGGGTTGCGGAAAGCCCGATACGTTGAGGGGAACGCTCGCAGAGGGCCTCCAGACGTTCGAGTGACAGCGCGAGGTGCGATCCCCGCTTGGTCGGAACGAGCGCATGAATCTCATCGATGATCACCGTTTCGACCGAGCGCAGCATCTCGCGCGCATTCGAGGTCAAGAGAAGGTAGAGCGACTCCGGTGTCGTGATGAGAATGTCCGCGGAGTGACGTCCAAATCTTGCCCGGTCCGCGGGGGAGGTATCACCCGTGCGGGTGGCGATCGTGGGGGTCGTCCAGGTCTCGCCTGTGCGGGAGGCGACGCTCGCAATTCCTGCAATCGGAGCCCGGAGGTTTCGTTCGACGTCCACGGCAAGGGCTTTCAGGGGCGAGATGTAGATCGCGCGGCAGCGACGCTCCGCCGGAGGCTCGGGTGAAAACATCAGGCGATCGATGCACCAGAGAAACGCAGTGAGCGTCTTTCCGCTCCCGGTGGGAGCGAGAATCAGAGTCGAATCTCCTCCGGAGATTGCCGGCCACCCGAGGATCTGCGCTTCGGTGGGTATGCCGAACGATTCTATGAACCACGTCCGGACGGCCGGATGAAACCGCTCCAGGACGTCTGATGGCTCTTTTGTCTTCTTTCTGCTCAATCGATAGGCCCGCCAGAAGTAAACACGAGTCGTGCCTTCCGGCATTCTTGAACCTCCCCCGTCGAGCGCTCCGGAGGCCGCCGCTTCCCGGAAGCCCGGGAGGGCCCCTGCAGGAGGCTCCGGGCACCAGGCCTGAGCTTCCCACAGGTAAACTGGACAGTGATCGGCGTCACTGTGAGAATATGGCGCAACCCTCCTAATGATCGAGAACGGGAAGAGCATGGAATGCGACTGAGAGTACTCGGTGCTTATGGCGCCGCCGATGCGTCACACAACCTGACCGGCTACGTGATTGAAGACCGATGGGCCGTGGATGCAGGGACACTTACATCCAAGCTGACATTTGCCCAGCAGGCCCGGCTGGAGTCTGTTTACCTCACTCACGCTCACTCGGACCACATCCGCGACCTTCCCCATCTCATCGTCAACAGGCTGCATCAGAACGTTCCGCCCCTCGACATCGTGGCTACCGGCGAGGTCATGGATATGCTGATCCACTACGTCTTCAATGGCCAGATATGGCCGGACTTCACGAAAATCATCTCGCCGGAGACGGGAAAGCCGGCGATTCAGTACAGGAGCCTGACACCTGGAAGGCGGACAAAGATCGGTGAGATCTTTCTGACTGCGGTTCCCGTCACGCATTCCGTCGTTGCAGCCGGGGTGATCCTCGAAGCCGGCGATCAGGCGATCGTTTTTACGGGAGACACCGCCCCCACCTCTCAGATCTGGAAGAGGGCCAACAAAGTCGAGGGGCTGGTTGCCGTCGTCACGGAAGCTTCGTTTCCCAATGACTACCCGCAGATCGCGATTGACAGCGGACACATGACGCCTGAGATGTTCGAAAAGGAACTGACGAAGATCGATAAAGACGTTCCGATCTACGCGAGCCATCGTAAGGTTCCCTACGACAAGAAGATCGAATCCGAGATCCGGAACATCCGGGATCGGCGTGCGCGCGTCCTCGTCGAGAAACAGTACACGCTCTAAGCCGCGGGAGTTGTGGATGCCCCCGGATCCATCATGTCCAGACCGCCCCTTTCGGTAATCATCCACACCCTCAACGAGGCTGACCAGATCGCAGATTGTCTCCGGACTGTCGAGTGGGCCGATGAGATCTATCTGGTGGATGATCATTCGACGGACAAAACGCTCGAGATCGTGCGCACCAGGTTTCCGAAGGTGCGAATCGAACAGAGGACATCGCTGGGTTCTGCCGCTCAGAAGAACTACGCGATGGACCGCGCGCAGCACGATTGGGCCCTGGTTGTCGATGCCGACGAACGCGTGACGCCTGAGCTCGGGGCGGAGATCCGCGAAACGCTCGAGAAGGGGCCGCGATTCTGGGCCTACTCGATCGGACGCCGGAACTTCATCCTGGGAGACGAGCTTCGGTTCAGCGGACTTCAGAGGGATCGGGTCATCCGGCTCTTCCACAGGAAACATGCTCGTTACCCGAACAAGCGAGTCCATGCCGATCTGCTTGTGGATGGACCGTGTGGGCGGCTCGAGCAGAAATACCTCCACTACTACGTGCGCTCGCTCGATCACATGATCGAGAAGATGACGCGCTACGGCGTCTGGGCTGCGGCCCAGATGTTTGTGGACGGCAAGAGGACGAGCGCCGGCGGACTCGCCCTCCACACCATTGCCCGCTTCCTGCGCGATTACTTCATCAACCTCGGAATTCTCGACGGCACCCGCGGGCTCGTTGCCGTTGGTCTCCACTCCTGGTACACCTTCTGGAAGTACGCGAAGCTCTGGGAGTTCACTCAGCGGGAGAAGAGAGGTTTGCCATTGGAGCTGCCCGCCACTGATTCAGAGAGTGAGCGATGGATTTTGCCGTGGGAAGAGCCGGCGGAAGGCAAGAGTAGTCAGGAGTCAGGAGTCGAGGGAAGTAGTCAGGAGTCAGGAGTCGGGAGCCAGTAGCCCACCCACCCAGCGGGCTACGCTACTGCGAGCCCGAGGTGGCTTCTGGAGGTTCTGCGCGATCTTCATCCATATGATGATGGGCGGTTGGGAGGGTACTGGCTACTGACTCCTGGCTACTGACTACTCGCACACTTCGCCCTCTCGCTCAGGCTTTGCCCTACAATCCCCCTGTGCGCGGCTCCCGCCTTCTTATCGGTGCAGTGGTGATGGGACTGGCTGTCCCTGTGACCTTGTGCTTTCTCCTGTCGCTCCGCTCGGTCTCTGAGTTCCTGACGATCGCCGCCACATGCTTTTTCGCGTGGGGAATCGCCGACCTTGCTGCAAACATCGTCGCGCGTCCACGAATCAGGAAACGGACGGCGACTCAGGCCATCCGCGAGTGGGAGAAATCGAGAGCGGGAAATGGCGAAGACTCGCCGGACGCATCAGCGCGAGATTCGCACTGATGCGTCGGCTACTTCGAGACGCTCGCTGACCAGACCGGAAACCTGCTGTGTAAAGTCCGCTTCCGACTTGCGGACCTTCTTCAGGTAATTCTGAGTTTCCCTGAAGGGGGGAACTCCGCCGAACTTCCTCACGTTACCTTCACCGGCGTTGTAGGCGGCGATGATTTTCGTCTCATCACCATCGAAACGCTCAGTCAGGTACTTGAGGTACTTCGTCCCGGCCTGCACGTTTTCGACCGGATTCATCAGGTTGTCCGCGCCCATCCATTTTCCTGTCCTCGGCATCAGCTGCATTAACCCCTGTGCGTTCGCCTGGGATCGAGCCGTGGGCTTGAATTCCGATTCCGTCTTCACGACGGCCGCAACCAGTTCAGGACGGAGGTCGTTCTTGACCGCCTCTGCGTAAATCAGTGGACCAAACGGAATCTCCGTACGGAAGAACGCCTCTCTGGTGCTCTCCGTAATCAGTGTCAATTCCTGTTGCTCGTGTGCGGGCGGAAGGCTGGCAATTGTGCCTGCGGCAGCCTCGACCCCGCCTGTAACTTCACGCAGCGGGCGGAGCTCCACGAAATTCATCGGGATCCCGATACCTCCGACTGCAAGTGAAGCGCCCAGCAAAAGCGTCGCGTACCGCTTCTTCAGTCCATCGAGGCGCCTGGCCTTGGACTTGAGAGCGTACCGG
Source organism: Thermoanaerobaculia bacterium (assembly GCA_041750915.1). Taxonomy (GTDB): domain Bacteria; phylum Acidobacteriota; class Thermoanaerobaculia; order Gp7-AA8; family Gp7-AA8; genus JBGSYJ01. The sequence continues at coordinate 9,073 of JBGSYJ010000125.1, forward strand.
TGGATTCTCGATCTATCGAACCCGTCGACGACCCGTTGCTGGAATGGACGTTTCGTTTTGATCTCATTCATCGATTCCCCCCCTGCTTGTTTATTTGCAAGCATGAAGCCACTATATAATTCAGATTCGGCGGTGCTAAATCATTGAAAATAGGCTTTTTATTTGTCACGATTTGGGGACACTTCCACAACTCACGCGGACGGTCCATTACAATGTGCCGTGCTCTGCCGCGTACTCGTCGCCGGAATGTTTTTACTCGCTGTCCCGATGGCGGCACAGCCGTACTTCGAATGTCGGGAAGAAGCACACCTCAGCCCTGAATTGCTGGATCTTCATCGGGATGACGTCGAGTCCGAGGAGGAACCTGAGGACAGATACCCTCAGCTCGCCGGATGGCACCGCCTCGAGGGGACTGCCTGTTACTACTCCGACTTCTTCGAAGGCAGACGAACAGCGAACGGCGAGATCTTCCGGCAAAGCCGCTTCACCGCCGCCCATCGGACTCTCCCGCTTGGAACATGGGTGGAGGTGACCTCGGTGGCAACGGGAAGAAAAGCGCGGGTGAGGATCAACGATCGCGGACCGTTCTCGGGGGGATTCATTCTCGACCTGACACGAACTGCAGCTCGAACATTGGGCGTGGACAGGGCTCGAGATCGTCGCGTCACGATCCGTGTGCTGGCGCTGCCGGGTGACCCGTTACCGGTGAAAGTTGTGGAGTGAGGGCTCGTCGCGGTTCATTCAGGGATTCGGAAGCAGAATCTGCTGCCCTCGTTCAGTGAGGTCTCGACGGTCAAGGTGCCACCGTGACTCTCAGCGACGTGCCGCGCCATGAAGAGACTGTACCCGGGGCCTCCTCCGCGCCCTTTGTCGAGCTTCAGGCCGAGCTCAAAGACCTGCTGGACATATCTTGGGTCCATCCCGATTCCGTTGTCGGTGATGCAGACGGAATCGAAGCCATCGGCACGTGAGTGCTTGATCTGAACTTTGCGTTCGCCGCGGGGCCGGTTATTGAACAAAATGGCGTTCTCGAACACGGCAGCGAACGCTTCGCGAAACTGCTCGGGATCGACACGCAGGCTGGGGAGTTGGTCGGAGACTTCGACCTCGACACCTCCCTCTTCGAGAAGAGAGCCGCAGCGGAGTCTGACCTCTTCGACGATCGCTTGAAGCTCCGTGGGTCGCGGCGCGGCCGGCCTGCTCAGCAGTCTGACCATGTGCACCATGTTATCGAGCACATGCTTCATGTTGAGAGCGGCTGAGCGAATTCGCTGTAGAAAATCTTTGGCGTCGTCGTCGAGCTTGTCGCCGTAGTCGGAAATCAGAAGGTCGCTGAATCCATCGATCGAGAAGATCGGTGATTTGAGATCGTGGGAGAGAACGCTGAAGAAGCGGACGAGTTGATCGCGATCAACTCCCGTATCGCTGCTCGATCCTGCCTGTTCGTCGGACACCATTCTCCTACCTTCAAAGAGGCTTCCCGGCTGCAACATGCGGGCCACGGACCTGCAGAGGAGACGCGGAAACGATTCAGCGTACTTCGAGAACCAGAGGTCTGTCGGGATCGATGGGAACTGCCGCGAACTCCCCCGCGAGAGTCGTTCCTTCAGGGTAATCGGTGTCCGGCCGGAGAACGGCAACCAGTGCGTTCTCCACGGTCCCGCCATCGGGAATGCGGACGCCGCCGCAGAGGATCGATTCCTCGATGCGTGCGTCGGCGTTCACTTCCGCCGAGTCCCAGAGTACGGACCTCCGTACGATGGCGCCGCTCGCAATGCGCGCTTGACCTGCGACGATCGAGTCAATCGTTCCTGCAATCACGGCTTGTCTACTGAGGATCGACGATGTTCCGCGGTCGATGTGCGATCCCTCCGGAATCTCCACCGCTCCGCTGCTCATCAGATTCTTCACCTCTTCCGATGCAGTCCGGTAGCGCAGCGGGGTCCCGATGTCGAACCACGGTCCATCGTGAACGACACCAGTCAGTTCCTCTTCTCCAGCCCTCAGCATCGGCATATAAACATCCTCGGTGATGCCCGAGAAATCGCGATCGGGAAGCAGCTCGAAGATCTTCGTGGAGATGCTGTGCGAGCCTGAGAACATGAGAGCCTCGCCCCGGCCTTCGCCAATGCCGGTGACGGCACCATCCTCGAAGTAGACTTTCGTGAACCGGTCGCCCTCCGGAGGGTGACGGAGTAGAAGCGCAGCGACTGCGTCGCGCTCGCTCCGCGCCGACTCGAGCTGTTCCAGGGGAGGGAACTGAATCGTGTCGCCGTTCACGAGAAAGAACGCGGCATCGCCGCTGAGGAAGTCCCTCGCTCTGCGGATCCCACCGCCCGTGCCGAGGATCTCTTCCTCATGGGAGAAATGGATCCGGCATCGAGCGGAAAATCGGTGCTCGAGGTGCGCGGACAGAACGTCCGGCAGATGATGAAGATTGACTACCACCTCGGAAACTCCGGACCGAAGAAGTGATTCGACGGCGTATTCGATGAGCGGCTTGTTGCACAGCGGCACCATCGGCTTGGGGATCTCGAATGTTGCGGGACGGAATCGGGTGCCGAAGCCGGCGGCGAGGATCATCCCCTTCATGTGGAAGGAAAGTCCTGCGGATCGAAGACCATGTTTTCGGGGAGATCGCCCCGAGTGCGGCGATGCTGCCTATAGAGATCGGCATAAGTCGCGCGGAGCGCCGTTTCCATATCCAGTTCGAGCTCGGCGACGACCGATCTTATGGTCTCGAGTGCGCCTTCGATTTCGAAGTACTCTCCGATGGGAGTGCGATCGAGCACGATTTCGAGCTCACGATAGCGCCAGACTTCGCGAAACTTCTGGTAGCGGAATGTCGGCTTGAATCCGAGGGAGTCGAAAAGCGCGAGCGCGCGCTCGAAGCTCTCCATCCCGGTCTGAACTTCTTCCCTTGACTTGATTCCGCTCTCGAACGAGACAGGGCCCTTGTAGGTCGCGATTACATAGCGTCCGAACTTCCGGATCCGAAGGAGTGAGCCTTTCGTCCGCAGCTCGCCGCGACGATCGAGAACGATGTTGTCTTCGAACGTCTCCGGATAGAGCTGCTCGGCGCCGGCCGCAACGAGTCGCGCGACGAACGCGTTACGGTCGGCGAGCGCGAACTTGACCTCAATCTCCTGAGCCATGCATCGCCTCTTCCAGTACTGTGATCCCGGGAAGTTTCTCTCCGGAGATGAACTCGAGCGACGCACCGCCTCCGGTGGAGATGTGGCTGATCCGGCTCGCGAAGCCTGAGCTCTTCACGGCCTCGACCGACTCGCCGCCGCCCACGACGGATAGCGCGGGCGATTCCGCAACCGCCCTGGCCATCGCGGTCGTGCCGGCGGCGAACTCAGGACGCTCGAAAACGCCCATCGGTCCGTTCCAGAAAATCGTTCTGGCCTCGCTGAGGATTGCAGAGAAGTCGGCAATTGTGCGGGGCCCGATGTCCGCCGCACGCCGTCCCGGAGCGACGCCGCTTTCGACGTCCACGACCTCGACATTTGCAGGAGCGTCGATCGAGTCGGTGACCACGAGATCGCGAGGGAGTTCGATCGCCGCACCTCCGGCTTCGAGAATCTTCTTCGCGACGTCGAGCGAGTCGCGGTCGACGAGCGACGCGCCGAGCTCATGTCCCTGGCTCAACAGAAACGTGTTTGCCATTCCGCCGCCGATGAGAACTGTGTCGGCGAGGCGGGCAAGCGCCTCGAGCGGCTCAATCTTTCCGGCGATCTTCGCGCCGCCGAGAAGGGCCACGAAAGGCCGCTCCGAGGCGGAGGTGATTTTCTGCAGAAACTCCAGTTCGCGCATCAGGAGCAGACCACCGGCAACGTGGCCGCGGGGAAACAGTCTCGGGAGCGCATCGATCGACGCGTGCGCGCGGTGACATGCGCCGAAAGCGTCGTTGACGTAGAAATCGGCGAGCTCGCGCAGTTGCTGCGCGAAGGCCTCATCGTTCTTCTCCTCGCCCTCGTGAAAGCGAAGATTCTCGAGCAGCAGCATTCCGCCAGGACGAAGCTCCGCAGCCATCCGCTTCGCTTCTGCCCCGGTGCAGTCTTCGGCGAAGGCGACCTCTGCTCCAATCAGCTCGGCGAGCCTTCCCCTCACCGGGGACAGCGAATCCTTCTCAGACCGCTTGCCTTTCGGCCGGCCGAAGTGGCTGGCGATGACGATTGCAGCTCCCCGTTCACGCATCATGAGCAGCGTCGGAATCGTCGCCTCGATTCTGGTCGCATCCGCGATCCTGCGCCCATCGAGAGGAACGTTGTAGTCAACCCGGTAGAAAACCCGGGACTCGCTCAGATCAAGCTGATCGACGGTTGGTATTGCGATCATTGTAGGTTCCATTAAGTAGTCAGTAGTCAGTACCGCCGGGTCAGCGTTGTAGGACCGAAGAAGGTGTCATCCTGAGCGAAGCGAAGGATCCCCTTCCCCGAGGCGTCACGGCAAGTCACCAGGGGATCCTTCGCTTCGCTCAGGATGACAAGCTGTGCGTCACTCTAAGTCTTCTCTGCGAGCATTTCCTTTTTGACTTTCGCCACGTACGCGACCATATCGAGAACTCTGTTCGAATAACCCCACTCGTTGTCGTACCAGGCGAGGATCTTGTGCATATGGGGATCGACCGACCGGGTGAAACTGGTGTCGACGATGGACGAATTCGCGTTGTCGTTGAAGTCGATCGATACCAGTTGCTCGTCGGAGTAGGAGAGGATTCCCTTGAGCGGTCCGTCGGCCGATTCGCGGATCACCCTGTTGATCTCCTCCGCGCTCGTCGCCTTGTCCGTCCGGAAGGTCAGATCGACGAGCGATACATTCGGTGTCGGGACTCGCACGGAAATGCCGTCAAACTTTCCCTTCAGTTCCGGCAGCACGAGGCCAACGGCCTGAGCCGCGCCCGTCGAAGTCGGAATCATCGACAATGCCGCTGCCCTGCCCCGGCGAAGGTCCTTGTGCGGCAGATCGAGGATCTCCTGGTCGTTCGTGTACGAGTGAACGGTCGTCATGATCCCCATCGTCACCGTGAAGTTCTCGTGAAGTACTTTCGCTACGGGGGCGAGACAGTTAGTGGTGCACGACGCGTTCGAGATGATCTGGTGTTCTCCCGGATCGAAGTCGGCCTCGTTGACTCCAAGGCAGATCGTCACGTCGGCATTCTTGGAAGGGGCAGAGATGATCACGTGCTCGACGCTACCGCCGAGGTGAAGAGCCGCCTTTTCGCGTGAGGTGAAACGGCCGCTCGATTCGACCACGATTTCCACGCCGAGCTCCTTCCATGGAATCTCCCCGGGATCCGGCGACGCGAATACCTTCATCTCTTTCCCGTCGATCGAGATCGATCCCTTCGTCGACTCGACTTTGTTGCTGATCGTCCCGTGTACGGAGTCATACTTCAGAAGGTATGCGAGCGTGGCCGCATCCGTCAGGTCATTGCAAGCGACGAATTCGATGTCCTGTTGATTCATGAGTCCGGCTCGCACGACATTGCGCCCGATCCGTCCGAATCCGTTGATTCCTACCCTTATCATGGAGTCCTCCACCTGTTTCTCTCTGCAAACTGGCGACCACGGAAGAACACCGCATGGGCTATCGCGGGGGGGCCGCCAACCGCGTAGTATAACGACCTCCATGCAGAGCCATGTGAAACCACTGGAGTGGAGGTCCGCAGAGGGCCTGCTGCTGCTCGATCAGCGCATCCTGCCCCACCGGGAGGAGTGGGTGACGTGCCGGACGGCCGGAGAAGTCGCCAGCGCAATTCGCGAGATGGTCGTGCGCGGGGCGCCGGCAATCGGGGTAAGCGCCGCTTACGGGCTGGCTCTGGAAGCCGGCTCGTCCACGGGCGACGGCCTATCCTCGAGAATCCGTGCAGCCGCGGTAGAACTGCGCTCGACACGGCCCACCGCGGTGAATCTGCAATGGGCGCTCGACCGCATGCTTCAGCTCATTGAATCGCATGAGGGAAACGACAGCGAGCTTTCCGGGAAGCTGATCGCCGAAGCCGAAGCAATCCATGCCGAGGACCTCGAGGCCAACCACCGGATCGGACGGTACGGTGCAGAGCTCCTTTCGCAACGCGCGACCATCCTGACTCATTGCAACGCAGGCGCGCTCGCCACAAGCGGCTACGGGACAGCCCTCGGAGTCATCCGCGCCGCCTGTGAGGCGGGCAAGTCCATCGCCGTCTTTGCCGACGAAACGCGGCCCTTCCTGCAGGGCTCCCGCCTGACCGCGTGGGAGCTTCAGAAGGACGGCATCGATGTAACGCTGATCACCGACAGCATGGCGGGACACTTCTTCCAGAAGAAGCAGTTCGATGCAGTCATCGTTGGCGCTGATCGGATCGCGCGAAATGGCGATGCGGCGAACAAGATCGGAACGTATACGGTCGCGGTCCTCGCGCACACCCACGGCGTGCCGTTCTACGTTGCCGCTCCGATGTCGACAATCGACCCGTCGTGCGCGAGTGGCGCGGACATCCCGATCGAAGAGCGATCCTCGGCCGAAGTGACGCACGCCAGCGGCTCCGGAGTCGACGGACAGCTTCACACGATCAGCTTTGCACCGGCCGGCGTCGAGGCGCGTCATCCGGCGTTCGATGTGACTCCTGCGGCGCTGATCACAGCGATCATCACCGATCGCGGAATCGCGAGAGCGCCGTACGACGAGAGCATCGCGAAACTGCTTGCCGCCCCAGTGGTCTGAACTCCAGCGACGACGGGAACGGTGTCATCCTGAGCGAAGCGAAGGATCCCCTCAGCTTTGGCCCGTATCGAAAAAATCGGGGGATCCTTCGCTGCGCTCAGGATGACACCTTGCTCGCTACATCCTCACGTCTGTCGTCTGCCCCTCGGTCACTGTGACCTGCTCCGACTTCTTCACCTGTCCCTTCTCGTCGAGAACCACGAGCGTGTAACTC
>JBGSYJ010000126.1:0-3764 GCA_041750915.1 Thermoanaerobaculia bacterium
GACTTCGACGGCGATCCTGCTGGTGTTCTTCTCATGCTTCTATCCGGCGAGGTGGCTGGCATTTACGCGGTAGCGACGCTCGAGTCACATCGGGGACAGGGCGTTGCTCGCACTCTCGTCGCGCGAGCGCTCGATGACGCGAAAGCCCTCGGCGCTTCCGACTTTTGCCTCAACACGCTCAGCGGCGGCCCGGCGCAGGATGCATTTCGAAAGATGGGATTCGAGAACGTTTTCGATTCGGTCTTTTACACGAAGTAAAGTGCAGACCAGGACCCTTCATGTCACCTCTGAAGCGGGCATTCGGCGTCCCCCCGTCGAAGCATCGCCACCTGGCAAAGAGCCGCGCGAGCTGCTGATCACAGCCCGTGACTCCACCATCGGCTCCCTTGACAATACTTTTCGATATAGTACTCTTAGTACTATGTCGAAGCGTACTCTCTCCGCTCTCGAGCTGGCTGTTCTCGGACTTCTCTCCCGGTCCCCGGCCTCGGGATACGACATCCGAAAGATGTTCGCGGAATCACCCATGGGCCACTTCTCAGGAAGTCCGGGTGCGATTTATCCGGTGCTCAACCGCCTCGTCGCGCGAGGGCTCCTGAAGGCATCCATGGATCTGCGGAACGCCATGCGGCCGCGGCGGCTCTTCACTCCCTCTCCGGAGGGAGAAAAGGCGTTCGAGGCCTGGCTCCGCGCTCCCGTGACACGAGAGGATGTGGTCCATGGCGTGGAGACTCTGACGCTTCGCTTCGCGTTTCTGTCGGAGCTCGAGGCCCCCGCCACACGAACATTCCTCGAGAGCTATGCAACAGAGTGTGCATCGGTCGCATCGGAACTCACCGCGTGGCTCGAGGGACCCGGCCGGAAACTCGACCTCCATGGTCGGCTCGCACTCACGCAGGGCCGGGATCTCTATGTCACCCGAAAGGAATGGGCGCAAAGCGCGCTCGCCGCGATGCCCGGGGCGAGTTCCGCGCGGAAGCGCAGAAAGGCAGGTTCGCGATGAACTGGAAGCGGATCGCGCTGGCGACTGCTGTGGCATTCGGAGCAGCGTTCGTCTTCGACATCCTGTGGAACGCAATCGTTCTGCGCTCGGTGTACACCGCACACGCAGATCTGTGGAGACCTGCGGCAGAGCTCAACCGCATGGTTCCACTGGGATGGGCCGCGATGCTCATCATGACTCTGACAACGGGAATCGCATTCGTGCGACTGGGAGGCCGTGGCATCCGCAAGGGGCTCGAATTCGCATGCTGGCTCTCTGCGGGCAGCATCGTGGGTGCCCTCGGCATCGGGACCCTGGCACCCTGGCCCGCGGCAATTCTCTGGGGGATAGCTGTGCAGTCGACATTCCACTTGCTCGCCATGGGCTTCGCATTCGGGCGGTTCTATCACGATCGAAACTCCGGCGAAGAGCCGGGTGACACAGCCGCCCATCGCGTGGCTCACCCGGCATAGGGATCAATCCCGAGCGGCGACTCCCTCAAACGTACCGGAGCCAGCGGATCTTGCGCTCGCGCTTGATCCGTTCGAACCACCGGCTCGGCACATAGAGCAGAAGCACGACGATCACCCAGAGCAGCCACACGACCGTCAGCGGCCAGAAGTATCCCGGCGGCTGCTACCTCCAGACTTGAAGCCCGGCGTTGGATCGGCTGAGAATGGCTCGTTCATCGATGTAGGTACCTTCGTCATCGTCGGTGAGGACCTCGTCGACGAAGGCAGCTCGCAGCTCCTCGTCCGACGCGACGTTTGCATCGAGTTGCCGCGCGTCGATGCGGCCTGCAATCTGATGCGGAGAAAGATCAGGAAAATCCGCATACCTCACTTCGCGATGAATGTATCCGGCGGCAGAAAGATCGCCGCCGACGAAGAGCGCCGAGTCGTTGAAGTGGCCGACAATGAATCCCGATGCTCGCACATTTCCACCAACGAAGCTCGCCATCCCCCCGCGCAGCCAGTTTCTCACCAGAAGATCGCCGCGCACGATGAGAATCGGAAAATTATCGAAGGCATCGTCGATCAGATCGTCATCGATCACGAGATCGCCCGGCCAGATGAGGAATCCGATTCCCCGGTCGGAATACCAGGGACCGCTCGCGTATGGATACGAAGTGATTTCGAGGCTCTCATCGAAACTCCACTGCTGCGGACAGGCGACATGGTTCGGCAGAACCCGGCGCATAGCATCAAGCAGGATCGTTCCGTCGCGTGGAATCGACGGAAGCACGAGATCTTCCGAAGACAGCTCTCGGATATCAGCCTGTGCGATCAGGGATTTAAAGTTCATATTGAAGTATGCAGCCATCTACGAACTGGCGAAACGGGACCACCCGCGACTGCCTCTCGCACAGCGTACTTCGCCAGCAGACGAGTCGAGTCAAGCACCGGAAGCGGTGAGTTCGTGTCCGAAATGATCAGGGGAATCTCGGTACAGCCGAGAATCGCACAATCGGCTCCATTCGCGCGAAGGACGTGGATCGCCTGAACAAACATATCGGTCGTCTCGGAGCGGAAGACGCCGACGCACAGCTCTTCGAAGATCGCCTCATTGATCGCCTCACGTGTCCGATCGTCCGGCACGAGCCGCGTCAGGCCGCGGCGTTGCAAAGCATCGGCGTAGACCGTGCCCGTCATCGTCCACTTCGTACCGAGGAGCGCCGCGGTCTTGAAGCCACGAGATTCCATTTCACAAGAGACGACGTCTGCGATGTGGATCCCTGGGATTGGCAACGTGTCGATAATTTTCTCAAGGACGATGTGCGCCGTGTTGTCGGGACAGATGAAGAAGTCGGCTCCCGCCGCCGCGACCTGCTCCACGCCGCGGCGGAGGTTCTCCGCCACGATCGCGTGATCGCCTGACTCCCAGCCCGGCATGCTCAGGCCCATCGGGATGGCACTGACAACGATCTCGGGATGCATGTGTGCTCCCAGCAGCTTCTGACCCTCGCGGCACGCCGTGATAAAACAGAGCGCTGCGCCCTCAGCACTGTGCGCGACGATTCCAACAGTTCTCATCCGTATGGAGCTCACATGTTTAGCGGTCTGGATCCGAACAGCGCTTTTCGAAGCGCTCGATGAATCGCGCCACGTCGATTCCGTCGACGAGCGCGTGGTGTACCTCGACGGCCACCGGCATCCGCCATCGCGAGCCATCCTGCCAGTACTTGCCGAACACCACGCGCGGGATCGAGTCATCACCGAGGGGAAGCGCATTGGAGAAGGCGGTGAAGCAGAGCCAGGGAAGCGTCGAATGATAGATCACCGCGTCATCATCGTCCGGGAGAAGGGTACCGTCGCGACGAACCCGTTCGATCTCTGATGCTCCCTGACGTTCAAACGCTGCCGGATCCTCTTCAGGTTCGATGCGTGCAAATCCGAATGTCTCGTCGTCACGGATGACCGTCGTGCTGACACGGACGTTGTCGTGGATCCAGACGCGGTCACCGCGCAGGCGCAACCGCATCGCGGAGGTCTCGTTCGCGGCGCGAAGCGCGCAGTACAGCGAGACGAGAAAGAACGAGCGGGACTCGCGTTTGCAGATCTCGCGAATCGCCGTCACATCGACGTCGACGCAGACGCTGAAGAACGGCTGCGCCATCCGCCGGTAGTGGTCAAAGTGCTGGCCGCGCTTCCAGCGGTCGATGTCGAGGAATTGACCCATTCGGTCATTGTATGAAGGAATTTGGACGCCCGGATGCTCTCCCTCTCCCCGCGAAGTCGGGGAGAGGGTGGCGCGCGGCCCTGCGCAGGCTTTGAGGACTTGC
>JBGSYJ010000127.1:0-4261 GCA_041750915.1 Thermoanaerobaculia bacterium
AGAACCAGACCTTCCTCGGCGAGGAGGAGTTTCTACGTTCGCGCGGCGTGAAACTGCAGGTCCGTCAGGATGAAGACTGCATCCGGCTGATGAAGGAGTTCATTGCGGCTCGTCCCGATCTCTGGAACGAAGACATCGGACGGTGATCATCACGGCAGGCGGGCCGGCCGTCTCCTTCGACCGGCCGCTGGATCGACAGTGAAGTGCGCCGTCCTGGTCTCCGAAGCGTTGATCCTGATTACCGTGGCCGACCCGAAGCTCGAAAAGCCCGCATAAAAGATCGTGTTGAACCGTCCCTGTCGATCGGACGCTGCGACCTTGTAGCTTCCGGACGGCAGCGGAATGTTGAAATTACCCGTGCTGTCGGAATCGGCTGTGGCGATCTCGTTACCCTCGAGGTCGTAGACATGGATCGTTGCTCCATTGACCGCGGCAATGTCGCCGCGGCGCCTGACAAATCCGGTGAGACGCCCCGCGATTGCCATCGGCATCAGAAGGTTCGGCGACTCCTGACCTGCGAGAACGGTGATCTGCTGAGAGAGTGCAAACGACGGAGCTCCGCCGTAGAACGTCGTGGCGTAGTAAAGATCAGGGTGGAACTCAGGGTCGTGTGCCACAAGCCTGTAGCTCCCGGGGGCTACGGCAAGAATGAATGTTCCGTCCGCTTTACTCCGAGTCGTAGCGACGACGCGACCTGAAGCATCCCATGCAGTCAGCACGATCCCAACCAGCGGCGCACCGTCGCCTGCCCTGTAGGTAGTACCCGACATGCGTCCCGCGATCGCCAGAACAAAGTCGATTCCGCCCGTCGTCGTCTGGCCGATCACAGGGATGAGATGTCCCGATGCGAAGTCCGGTGCGCTATCGAAGAAGCGGCCTGCGAACTGCAGGCGATCATCGTGCGCTCCAACGCGAAACGATCCTTGAGGCAGAACGAGTGAGTAACGGCCGTCGGAGCCGGTCGTGGTCGTTCCCCTGATGCTGCCGTCGGGATTCCATGCCGTCACCGTGATTCCCGCGAGGGCCGCACCCGCTGCGTCGATGATGCGCCCCTCGATGCGGCCTCCTTTCGTCATCGCAAACTGCAGTCCGCCGAGGAGCTGTTCAGGTACAGGCGTGAGGATGGCGGAGCCTTCGAATGAGCTCGCCCCACCGAGGAATGTGCTCGCGTAGAGTCCGGACGGGTCGGATGCTGCGAGACGGAACGGTACCGGAGGGACGGCAAAGGAAAAACCACCCTGCGGCGAAGTCGTCGTCGAAGCGAGCACGCGTCCGAAGCTGTCATATGCAGCGATCGTGATGCCGCCGAGAGGAATGCCGGTCAACGCTTCGGAAACGCTGCCGCTCGCTCTCGCAGATCGTGGGAGTTTGAAGTCGACCGCGCCGGACGTGGCGCCGGACGTCACGGGAACAATGTCGGCGGATTCAAAATCACTTCTGTCCCTGAAGAACTGAACGGCGTAGACCGCTGTATCGTCATAGGCGACGACGCGATAGTTGCCAGGCGGGAGTACGATTGTGTAGCCACCTCCCGCTCCCGTCGTGACAAGGCCTCGTCGGGATCCATCTTCGTTGTAAGCGGCGACAGTCATCTGTGCGAGAGGTTCTTCGGAAGATGCGGCCTGCACGACGCCGGTGATCCTGCCGGCGCGAATCAGGATGAAGTTCGCCGTAAAGCTCGCATCGTTTGTCAGCGTCAGCTCGAGTGACGTTTCGAAGCACGAGGCACCGTTGTAAAAACTCGTTGCGTAGACACCCATCGGATCGAAAGCGAGCAGGCGGTAGGTGCCTGCCGGAACCGAGACGGAGTAACTCCCCTGCGCGTTGCTCGTTGCGGTGGCGACCTGAAGACCGCTGATGCCATAGACGGCGATGGTCATGGATGGAAGCGGCGCGCCTCCGGCAGCTGTGACGGTGCCGGTGATTGTCGCTGCGGATAGGGTGGTTCCGAAGAGCAGCAAACAGAGCACCGTGAGGATGCTTTTCATCCGGAGCCTGCCGTCCGATGAACCTCGATCGGCGACGTGCCCCGACGTGTCATCCTGAGCGAAGCGAAGGATCCCCTTCCTCAAGGCGATACGGCAAGACTTCAGGGGATCCTTCGCTTCGCTCTGGATGACACCCGGTTTCAGATCGCTCATGGCGTTCACTCGCCACCGGCCACGTGAACCTGACGCAGCTCATCACGGACAATTTCCACCGCGCGCGGAGATTCGACGAGGCTCCAGTTCAGCGGAGCAGTGGACAGCGTCACGTCAGCTGGTTGATTGAAGAAGATGACGGAGCGGATACGGGGATATTTGTCGCGCATGTCGGCGAATGCGGCGCGATACCACCCGGCGGGGTCGCCACCGGCGGACAGTGATCCGAATTCCGTGATCATGATGGGCTTGTTGATCTTCTCGAGCTCCGGGTACGCCTTCTCGATGATCTGATGAAACGTCCACCATCGGGACCATGGCGCGACGGTGCCGTAGTTGAGAATGCCGGTTCCGATCCAGTCGACGTATTCATCGCCCGGGTAATAGAACTCGAACCACGGCATCGAGATGTGTGGTGACCAGACCCAGAGGACGTTCGTCGCGCCCATCTTCTGGAAGATCAGGTGGAGGTGACGCCATGCGGCAATCAGATCGTCCGGACGATTTCCGTTCTGTGGTCCCCACGGGTAACGGTAGGGGTCGTTCATCTCGTGCGCGAACCTCATGAAGATCGGTTTGCCGAACTTCGCGGCGGAGGCAGCCCACGGTGTCACGTAGAAGTCGTATTCTCCGCGCGCGATCGCCGCGAGGCTCGCGTACTCGCGCTGTGTGACGGGTGGAAGGTTGGTGCGGATTCCGGAGTCGAAGTCTTTCACCCACGGTTCCCACGTGATCATCGGCACGGATCCCAGGCGATCGATCGTCTGCATCATGCGAAGCGGGAAGTGTCGCTGATCCGGACGATCTCCCCATGCCTGATAGAACGAAATGATCGGGAACTGAAGATCGAGCCGGTTTTCGAGCTCGGTGAATCCGTCGAACGAATGTGGGAACGATCCATCGTAGGCACCGGGCAACATCCTTGACGGGCTTCGGAGGGAGTCGATCGATTGAGTCTCTGAATACAGCTTAGCGACTGCATCGCGTCGCGAGGCTCCCCGAACGTCAGTCCACGCTCTTCCTTCCGCGTCAGATAGCGACTGGCCCGCCCTCACGACGCGGTCAGTGACCCGGTCCCACGCCTGGCGCATGTTCGTTGCCATTCCGCCTCGGAGCAGCACACCCGCCAGAACGAGCCACCCCAACGCGAAAAACGCGATCTCGTAACGGCGCCTGGCGTTCATGCGTCTGCTCCCCGCGACTTCCACGCCGCGTAAATGCGGCCGGTCATGAAGGCCATGTTCACCAGCAGGAACCCGAGCATGCCGTATACGGCCTCCGTCGTAATTCGCACGGTGGATTCGGGAGTGAGGTAGAGGCGCACGTAGACAGTCCAGAAAGCCGTGACACCTGAGATGGTGAGCACAATGAGTGGAACTCGCGACAGTTTCCAGAAATTGCCGTTCCTTCTAACCTTGGAGGTCGGTACGTACGGAACTTCAATGCCGCGTATCGCAAGCCAGAACCCGTGGAGATAGACGCTCCATGCACCGATCTTGAGAAGCATCCCCCTCCAGTGTGTTCCCTTTTCTCGCGCGGGGTCGACCATCCACCTCTGAGCGAACAAATAGATGACTGTGCCAAAAAATCCGACCGGCAGCGCGCGCTCGATGAACTCGGAGAGAAACATCGCCGCAGGCTGAAGTCCTGTCCACAGATAGATCAGCGGTACCAGCAGGTAGATCGGAGTTGTCAAGCCGAACAGGTAATAGCTCCCGATCATCAAATAGCTGAGCTTCTGATGAATCGTCAGTCTGCGAAAGGCGCGTGGATACTCCCGGAAGAGCACTTCAAACACTCCTCGGCCCCACTTCAGCTGCTGCCTGAGAAAGGAGTCCAGGTCCTCAGGCACGAGTCCGCGTGCGAGGACTTCAGGGACATAGACCGATCGCCACCCATTCGCATGCAGTCGGATCGAGGTGACGAGATCCTCCGCGAGGCCAAGGCCATGTCCACCGATGGATTCGAGTGCGGCGCGGCGGAACGTGCAGTTTGCTCCGATTGCGACGGCAGTTCCGGTGCCGTGCATGCCCTGCATGATCGGTCCGTAGAACGCGAACGTCTGTTCGCATGCAGCGCGCGCGACGAATGAGCGCGACGCGTTGTAATACGTCTGTGCG
>JBGSYJ010000128.1:0-11349 GCA_041750915.1 Thermoanaerobaculia bacterium
CTGAACCCGAGAGACCGGATCGACCTGCAGTCGTTCGTCTGGTATTCGTGGCGGAAGGATTCGTACGGAGAGCGACCGGAAGAGGCAGGCGCGCAGAAAGAAGTGTGAGGCTAGAGCGCGCGAAGCCAGGATTTGTCATCCCGAGCAAGTGTGGGTGTGGGGGAGGGGCGAGGGATCTCCGGCGATCGTACATTTGTGATTCTTGATGGGGCAGGTTGGGGGCGGCGGTCGATAGGCAACTATGTACCATCGCGTGAGGTCCCTCGCCCCTCCCACACGCCCACGCATGCTCGGGATGACAACTCCTGCGAGCCACGGCAGCCTTCTCGACATCTCCGGCGCAGAGCGTGTACGATCCGCTCGTTCCGGCCCGGCACCCATCCATAAAAGGAGCCCCATGATCGGTCGTACGATCTCCCACTACAAAGTGACGGACAAACTCGGCTCCGGCGGTATGGGTGTCGTTTATGAAGCAGAGGACGTGCAGCTCGGGCGTCGCGTTGCGCTCAAGTTTCTTCCGCCGGAGCTTGCGCGTGACGAAGCGACGCTCCAGCGGTTCCAGCGTGAGGCACGCGCTGCTTCGTCGCTCAACCATCCCAACATCTGCACGATCTACACGATCGACGAGCACGAATCGGAGAACTTCATCGTCATGGAGCGTCTCGAAGGCGAGGCGCTGAACGACAAGCTCAAGCGCGGGCCGATTCCGCTGCGGTCGATTCTCGACACGGCGATCCAGGTCAGCGACGCCCTGGAGTCTGCGCACGCGAAGGGGATCGTCCACCGCGACCTGAAGCCGGCGAACATCTTCATCACGAACCGCGACGAGGCAAAGATTCTCGACTTCGGTCTCGCGAAAATCGAGAAGATGCGGGGATCCGACGGCGCGGACGCCTCCACCGCAGTCCTGAAGGACGATCTGACGGCGGCGGGAACGACGCTCGGCACCATCGCCTACATGTCTCCCGAACAGGCCCGCGGCCAGTCGACCGACTCGCGCACCGATCTCTTTTCACTCGGCACGGTCATCTATCAGATGGCGACGGGTGTGATGCCGTTTCAGGGCGCGACGTCGGCAGTCGTCTTCGAGGCGATCCTCAATCGCGATCCCGTTCCACTGACAGAGCACAGTTCCGCACTGCCGCCGGAACTGAACCGGATTCTCGGCAAGGCGCTCGAGAAGGACCGCACCATGCGGTATCAGAATGCGACCGATCTGAAGACCGACCTGATGCGGCTGCGCCGCGATATCGATGCGGGAAACCGGCAGGCGAACGACACGAGCAGCCCCCGCTCCGGCGCCTCCCCTGCGCAAGGGAGCTCGATCGCGGTGCTCTACTTCGAGAACCTCAGCGGAGTGAAAGAGGACGAGTACTTCCGCGACGGCATCACGGAAGACATCATTACCGAACTGTCGAAGATCAGAGGCTTGCAAGTCTTCTCGCGCGCGACCGTGCTGACATTTCGCGACCGCACGGTGACGCCGCAGCATATCGGACAGCAGACCGGTGCATCGTTCGTTCTGACCGGCAGTCTGCGCAGGGCAGGAAACCGTCTGCGGATCAACGCGCAACTGATCGATGCGTCCACCGATTTCCCACTCTGGTCGGAACGTTACGATCGGGAAATGAAGGACGTCTTCGAGGTTCAGGACGAGATCGCGCGAAATATCGCAGAGGCGCTTCGAATCACGCTAAGTCCGCAGGAAGAGAAGGCTCTCGCAGCGAGACCCACCGAGGATATGCAGGCATATGACCTCTACCTGAGAGGGCGAAACTACGCGCGTCGGATGTCGCGGCAGGACCTCGAGTTCGCACTCCAGATGTTCGAGAACGCCGTCTCGGCTGATCCGAACTTCGCGGTAGCGCATGCGGGGATCGCCTCGGTCTGCGCTCAGTACTACTATCACTACGAACACTCGAAGACGTGGATCGACCGGGCGCGGGTAGCCGCCGAGAGAGCGACTGCAAGGGGGCAGGACACGCCCGAGGTTCGGATCGCGCAGGCCTGGGTCGCGTACGGCGAAGAAAAATTCGATGAGGCTCTCGCGCATACTCGCAAGGCACTCGCCCGCAATCCTGACATCGAGAGCGGCTATTACCTCCTGGGACGGATTCTTTTTTCGGCCGGCCGCCATCAGGAGCTTGTCGAGCTCGGAGAGGAAGCGATCTCCCACGCGGGCGAGAACTACAATACCTACATTCCGATCCAGAATTCGCTCGGGGCGCTTGGGAAGCTCGAAGCGCAGCGCAAGATGCACGAGCGTGAGACCGAGGTTTTCGAGGCGCACCTTCGGAAGGTGCCGGAGGATGCCCGCGCGCACGTACTTCTCGGCGCAATCTACGCAGCACTGGACCGCCCTGAAGATGCCACGAGAGAAGGGAACATGGCGATGGCGCTGCGGCCTGACGACGCCATCATCATGTACAACGTCGCCTGCCTTTTCAGCAATCTGAAAAAGAAGCCGGAGGCGTTGAAGGCGCTGCGGAAGGCGCACGAAGGCGGGTTCACCGATCCGCAGTGGGCGCGGCAGGACCCCGACCTGGTTTTTCTTCAGGACGACCCGGAGTTCGATCGCCTCTATCCCGCAGTTCGCTGAGAATAAATCGCCGGACTGAAACCCTTTCGGGATCTTTCCGTCAAAAAAGCGTTATGAGAGACGTTCTGGTGGCGACTGCTCTGGTTGTCGGGGCTCTCTTTGTAGGATGCGCCTCGATTCCACCGGCGCCGCCCGAACCCGCCCGCCCGTACATCACGCTCGAGAAAGAGCCGGAAGGCGAAGCATGGCGCGCGACGTGGCACCTCGAGCGTCCGGCGAGCGAGTTGCGCTTTGAACGGAAGGGTGCGGGGTTCCGCTCGGAGCTGTTCGAGGTGCTCACGCCGGGCTTCACGATGCAGCGCGACGGTGACGCGGAGATCCTCCGCACCAGCGGCCAGCCAGCAGACACGATCTCGGTGCGCTTTCCGGAAGTCACGCGGCAGCTGGAAAAGGAGTACGAGTTTTTTCAGGAGTTCTCCGACGGAAGCGTCGCGATCTACACGGGACATCTCGTGGCGCGTCCGGTTCATCAGGACGATGTTGCGGACTGTCCTGAATGCTACAGTCGGCGATTCCGTTTCATCGGGCCAGCCGGTGCCCCACTCGTGGTCGGCGGGCGTGTCGTGTCCTCGCCGTTCGAGTGGCGCGACGAAGGAGTACAGGGCGCTTACATCTACTTCGGCTCGATCGAGCCTGTTGAATCCGAGGAGATGATCTCGATCATCGATCCGGCGCTTCCTGCATGGCTGTTGGAGGAAACCTCGGCTGCCCTGCCCCGTCTCTTCGCGATGTACACCGAGCGGTTTGGTGTCGAGCTGGGGGAACGCCCCACCATCCTGTTCAATTACATCGACAGCGGCCATTCGGGTTACTCGAGCGGAGGAGGAACGCTGCCTGGACAGATTCAGCTCACCGTCGATGGGGCCGCATGGAGGGAGCGCGCGCAGCCGGCATTCCTCAACCTCTTTCACTTTCTCGCGCACGAAGCGGTTCATCTCTGGAATGGCCAGATCATCCATTATCGCGGGACGGAAGATTCCTGGATGCATGAGGGTTCGGCCGACGCGTTTGCGCAGCGGACGCTGCTAGAGCTGGGGCTGATCGACGAAGCGGCGTTCCTCGATTACCAGAGCGCAGCGCTCAACGAATGCCGCAAGCGTCTGGGAGATTTTCCGCTCCGGGAGGCCGCGGCCCGACAGGAGTTTCTGCTGTACTACTCGTGCGGGAATGCCATCGCTCTTCTGACTGAAGCGCGTAGCGGAGAGCGCGATCTCTTCGCATTCTGGAAGCGCCTCATCGACAGGTCGATCGAGTCCGGCACCTACGATTCCGACGACTACTTTGCCGTCTGGATGGAATCGGGCGCGACGACGGAGGATGTCGAGTCGCTGCGCCGGTTCGTCGAGCGGCGGGCCGACGGAGATGATCTCGTCGCGCTGCTCTCGGCGAGTGGAGTGAAGCTCGCTGACGATGCGAGGCCTCCCCAGAGTTACGGCCAGTCGGTGGCGCGCGATGCGCTGCTCGCGCTGCTTTCGGAACATTGCACCGGACCTTACGGCTTCAACGTCGGCGAGGGCGGGCTGGCGCTGACCGAATCGAACCAATGTGGCGCAATTCCCGGAGGCGCTCTCGTGACGAGCATCGGAGGCTTCCGTGTTCTCGGGGAGGGCCACCGCACCTGGGATGCGCTTCATGAACGCTGCGGTTCCGATACGCCTGTGGTCCTCGGTGTTCGAGTCGAAGGTTCGGACAAATCGATCGAGGTGGCGTGCTCGGAGAGGCTCGCTCCTCGCCCTGCGTGGCTGAAAATCGAGAGCCGTCCGCGGTGACGGACTGGTCCGTTTCCGCAGGCCTGCTTTCCTCCGTCGCATGATTTAATAGATTCCAGCCATGGATACGCCGCTGTTCCAGCCGCGAGCTGTCGGTTTCGCACGGACGCCATTCCGCGAGACGGTGGAGATTCCGAAGGGGCTGGGGGCAAAGCATGAGGCCGACGGGACGCTGGAAATTCTGCCGGAATTCGAGGCAGGTCTGACGGACATCGAGGGGTTCTCGCACCTGATCGTTCTCTGGGTATTTCACCAGTCCGATGGCTACGAGCTCCTCGGAGCGCCGCCAACCGAGCCCATTCCGCATGGCGTGTTCGCGACACGCTCGCCCCGACGGCCGAATCCGATTGCATTGACGATCGTCAGACTGGAGCGGCGCGAGGGCCGTTTGCTGCACGTGCACGGCGTCGACATGCTCGACGGTTCGCCGATTCTCGACATCAAGCCGTACCTCTCGGGAGTCGATCCGGAACTGTTGCGCCGCGGCTGGCTCGAGGAGGCTGAAAAGCGGCGTGACGTGTCGGGCGAGGCCGCGGCCCCGCAATTGCAGGATCGCGGGACTTAGCGCTCATGAACAAGGTTCCACGGCAGACGTCGTCGACTGACGAATTCGCACTTCTGGTCGACGCAGTGCAGGACTATGCAATCTTTCTGTTGAGTCCCACGGGAGAGATCCGTTCCTGGAACCGCGGAGCAGCCCGAATCCTTGGATACACCTCTGAGGAGATTCTCGGGCGCCGGTTCTCGACCTTTTACACCGAAGTTGATCTGGCAGCGCGAAAGCCTGAACGGGAGCTCGAGGTCGCCGAAGCCGAGGGTCGCGTCGAGGACGAGGGATGGCGGATCCGGCAGGACGGCGGCAGGTTCTGGGCGAATACGGTGATCACAGCGCTGCGAGATTCCGATGGCGCGCTGCTCGGATTCGCGAAAGTCACGCGCGACCTCAGCGAGAGGCGGGTGGCGGAGGAGAATCTTCGCCAGAGCGAGGAGTTCTTTCGCCTGCTCGTACATTCGGTGAAGGATTACGCCATCTTCATGCTCGATCCGGAAGGGAATATCGTCAGCTGGAACGAGGGCGCGTACAGGGCCAAGGGTTACCGCGCGGAGGAGATCATCGGCCGGCATTTTTCGGTTTTCTATCCGGAAGAGGACGTGCTCGACGGCAAGCCGGAGCGCGAGCTGCGGATCGCGCGCAAAGAAGGCAGCGTCGAGGACGAAGGCTGGAGAATGCGCAAGGATGGGAGCCGCTTCTGGGCAAACGTCATCATTACGGCGGTCCTCGATTCCTCCGGAGAGTTGCGGGGCTTCGCGAAAGTGACACGCGACGTCACGGAACGGAGGCAGGCGGATGCGGACCGTCGGGCGCTGCTCGAACAGCGGGCCGCGCGGATGCAGGCCGAGCAGGAGCGCGCGGTCGCGGAGGCTTCTTTCAATGCCGCTCGCGAAGCGAACCGGGCGAAAGACGAGTTTCTGATGACGCTTTCGCACGAGCTCCGAACCCCGATGACGCCGGCGGAGGGCCGGGTCGAGGTTGGCGCCCGGCGCAGTGCGGCGGATGTCGAGATCTCCGTCAGCGATAGCGGAGAGGGAATCGATCCGGAGTTTCTTCCCCATATCTTCGAGCCGTTTCGTCAGGGGGAGAACCCCCGCACGAGGGTACATGGGGGACTGGGCCTGGGCCTTTCCATCGTGCGGCATCGCGTCGAGGCGCACGGGGGATCGGTGCAGGCGGACAGTGCGGGACGGGGTCAGGGTGCAACGTTCAGGGTGACGCTGCCGGTCACTTCGCATGGCCCGGTGGAAGCGAGCAGAGAGCCGGAGCGCACGAGTCGGACTGTCGAAGCGATCGATCCGAAACGCCTGAGCGGGTTGCACATTCTGGTCATCGATGATGATCGGGAAACGCGCGCTTTCGTGCGGGCCGTACTTCAGCATGCGGGTGCAGATGTGACGGCGGTCGAATCGGGGACGGAGGCGCTTCATCATCTCGAGACGCAGAAGCCCGACATGATCGTGACTGATCTTGCGATGCCTGGGACGGACGGGTACGAGCTCGCGCGAATCGTCCGCGCGGATCATCGGAACGCCGACGTGAAGATCGTCGCGCTGAGCGCATTTCCTGCAGCGAGCCACGAGCCGGAGCAAAGCCGCTTCGACGCGCGTCTGTTCAAGCCGATCGAGCCGCTGGATCTCATCGAGGCGCTTGCGGCGATCGGTGCTGGGTAAGGTACGGGGTGCGCTGAGGGAGTGGGCTCCCGCATTCCCCTCTCCCCGTGTGAACGGGGAGAGGGGTCAGGGGTGAGGGGTCTCGCAGGCAATCCAAATGCAGCCGACAGACACGGGAAGCTGCAAGCCCCCAACGCCCCTCTCCCGGCGCGCGACGATCTCGCAAGCTCTCAACGTCTGCGTGGTGCCGCGCGCCACCCTCTCCCCGACTTCGCGGGGAGAGGGAGAGGGCGACGGATGGAGCGTTCCTTCAGGACCCTCAAGAGTCTGCTTCGATCCGCCTTTGCTGGCCGTGGTCACGCTATTGCAAACCTTATTCGGCGTGGCGCATGCGCGGCACAGGCAGTCGGTCATCGTCAGCTTCGATCGATCGACACGAGCAGTTCTCAGGAGGAAATGATGAAGCGATACTTGATCTCCGCCGTTGTTCTCACCTTCACACTCACCGCATGTCAGAAGGGAGAAGCGGTCGAGACGGTGAGCTCGACGACGCCCCAGTCGACGATTGAAACGGGAACGATCACCACGCTTCCTTCCACGGGAACGCTGACGCCCGTTCCGACTGAGACCGTCACCACCACAGTCATGACGTCAACGACCGTGACGAATACCCCCGTCACCGCCGCGACCCAGGCCCCGACCGCCGCTGCGCAACCGGTTGCAACTCCGAGAACCGCTACGCCGGCGACACCGCCTGCGAGAACTCCCGCGCAGCCCGTAACCGCCGCCCCAACACCTGCGGCAACCGCGGCACCGGCACCGGCAGCAACACCTCGGGCTACAGCTGCACCGGCCCCCACGCAGGTGGCCGCCGCCGCGAAGAAAGTGCCCAAGACACACAATGACGACCATGAAGGCATCATGCACGCCCCCGGATCCGACAACCCGGTGCAGAAATGTGGAGCATGTCACGGCAAGGATCTTCGGGGTGGCAAAGTCTCGAAGAGCTCCTGTTTCGAATGCCACGAAAAGGTCTGGTGAGAACCTATCCGTATACGAGACTCCCGATGTAGACGCAGTAGATGGCGAGCAGGATGCCGCCTTCGCGCCGGCTGACGCGTAGTCCGGTGAACATGATCGGAAACAGCAGCAGTGTGACGCCGAGCATCCACCAGACGTCGCTGTCGAGAAGTCCCGGATCGACCGGGAGTGGCACGACCAACGCGCTCAGCCCGAGAATGCCGAGCACGTTGAAGAGATTCGAGCCGATCACGTTGCCGATTGCCACTTCGGGTCGCCCTCGAACGGTCGAGACCAGCGAAGCGACGACCTCCGGAAGGCCGGTGCCC
Organism: Thermoanaerobaculia bacterium; assembly: GCA_041750915.1. GTDB lineage: Bacteria > Acidobacteriota > Thermoanaerobaculia > Gp7-AA8 > Gp7-AA8 > JBGSYJ01. The sequence continues at coordinate 7,884 of JBGSYJ010000128.1, forward strand.
GCCGACACGATCGTCAGGCCGATGATTCTTTCGGACCAGCCGAGGACGCGCGCTATCCCCACCGCTCCGGCGATGGTGGTCTGGGCTCCGCCTGCGAGAAGAAGTACTCCGCCTGAAACGAGAGCGATGCAGGTCCAGACGCTTGTTCGCTGAGGAGACGGACTCAACTCCTCGATCTCCTTACGGAAGTTGACATCTTCCTGCTCGGTGACCTGTTTTCGAACGAGGCTGACCATGTACGCGGTGAAGCCAACGTAGACGGCGATACAGAGTGACGCATCGAGGCGGTTGATGTCGCCGTCCTGCGCGATGACGAGGCAAAGTAGCGTCACGAGCGCAAGCACCGGGTATTCGAGCTTGATGGTATTGCCGCTGATGGCGACGGGCCGTACCAAGGCGCAGAGTCCGAGGATGATGGCGATATTGAAGATGTTCGAGCCAATCACGTTTGCGACGGCGATGGCTGCCCGGCCCTGATAGGCGGCGATCCCGCTGACGGCGAGCTCGGGGACCGAGGTTCCCGCTGCGACGACGGTGAGGCCGATGACCGCGGGTGTGAGCCGCAGGATCGTTGCGAGCCCGACAGCGCCGCGCAGAAGGATCTCGCCTCCGGCGACGAGAAGAATTACACCAAGGAATATGAGGCCGATCGATAGAAGCACCGACAACTCCTCCGCCTGTCCGATTTGAGACGAACCCCGAGCTGCGGTACCGCCGGGAAGATGTTAGCAGAAGGGGATGAACGAGACGTCGATGGAAGTATGTCCCAACGCGCGAGTTGTCATCCCGAGCCTGGTTGTGCGGGCGGGAGGGGCGAGGGATCTCCGGCGATAGTACATTCTTGACTAGTGATAGTCACAGGGTGGCCGCAAAGGTCGATAGGCACCTCGGTACCATCGCCGGAGATCCCTCGCCCCTCCCGCCCGCACGCCCCCGCTCGGGATGACAAGTGCAGACTGCGCCGAGATCAACGGCTGAAGACTCAGTGCCTTATGCCTTCCCCGCTTCGCAGGGCATCTTTCTTGCGGTGTCTTTTTCATGGGTTCCAATCATCGCACTGCGCTCATCGTTGAAGACGATCGTGACTTCTCGCATATTCTCCGACGTCTTCTCGACCCATGGAAGCTGCAGGTCGACGAGGCGACTTCGGTCGCGAGCGCGCTCGAACTTATTTCCCGCCGTGATTACGACTTCTATGCGATCGACTTGCATCTCGCCGATGGTGATTCCGGGGAATTGCTCTCGAGTCTCGCAGCACGCGGAGAACCGACGATATCGCGATGCATCGTCGTTACATCGCATCCGGAGGTAGCCTCGTTTTACACGCCGTTTCCGATCGTCAGCAAGATGAAGCTTTCGTCTCTCAGCCTGCACCTGTTTCGTATCCTGGGCGGTCCTTTCGGAGTCAGGATCGAAGCTGAGAAGAGACCACATGACGCTGAGACAGGAACAATCCGCTCCGAGCACAAGTTGAAGACTGATTGAAGAAGACACTCCGTGTCGGTTTGCTTTCCTGAAAAGACTGCCAGCTGCGAGGGGTGGGAAATTGAACGCGAGGTTTACACACCATGGCCGCATTCGTCGTGATCAGCCGTTTCAAAGTTGTGAGCGGTATCTCGCAGGAAGTACGGAAGGCTTTCATCGACCGCCCCCATCTCGTTGATGACGCTCCCGGCTTTGTAGACATGGAGGTTCTCTCTCCCACCGCCGATCCTGACGAGTTCTGGCTGATGACACGCTGGAGCGACGAGCCGAGCTATCGTGCATGGCACCACGGTCATGCGTATCGCGAGTCCCACAAGGGCATCCCCGCCAGACTCAAACTCGATCCTTCGCGAACGAAGATCATGACCTTCACGTCGATGGCCCGATGAGGTAGCTTCATGTCCCAACTCTTCCACGATCCCGTCTCGCTGCAACGAATTGCCACCGCGGTGAGTGACGCGCAACTCGATGCGTTGCCGGAATTACGCGCGCGTTACGGCGCAAAGGGACGCCAGCAGTGCATCGACGACACGGTGTTTCATCTCACGTACCTGGGCGAGGCAGTGGAGTTCGGCGACTCCTCGTTGTTCGAGGACTACATTGCCTGGGCAAAGGTGATGCTGGCGTCTCGGGGGGTCGGGGCCGCCGATCTGAGCGGGAACCTCGAACAGATGCGCGCAGCGCTGGCTTCCGAAAACGAGCCGGGCGCCGTGGCAATCATCGAGCACGTTCTGGCCCGTCTTCCGGCCATGCCCGAATCGACGGCCACATTCGTCGGGGCAGAAGGAGAGCTGGCCGACGTTGCACGGGCCTACCTCGGCTTCATCCGCAGCGGCGAGCGGCGGCAGGCTGACAGCCTGGTGCATGGCGCGCTGGGCGAGGGCGTTTCGATTTCGGACCTCTACGTCAGGGTATTCGAACCGATCCAGCACGAGATCGGACGGCTCTGGCAGACGAATCAGATCAGCGTGGCACAGGAGCATTTCTGCACTGCGGCGATCCAGCGCAGCATGTCGCAGCTCTATCCGGTGCTCTTCAGCGGAGCACCGGGGCGTCGTCGCGTCGTCGCCGCCTGTGTCGGCGGTGAGTTGCACGAGATCGGTCTGCGCATGGTGACCGACCTGCTCGAAGCGAACGGATGGGACACGGTCTACCTCGGCGCGAATGTTCCTGCTGAGGGCATCGTGCAGAGTGTAGCCGAGGCGCCGACCGCGCTGGTGGCGCTCTCGACGACGATCACCCCGAACCTGCGCACGCTGGCGACACTGATCGAGGCGTTGCGTGCGAACGCCGTTACAAAGGACATCCCGATCATCGTCGGCGGTTATCCGTTCCGCCTCTCGCAGAAGATCGTCGAACAGATTGGAGCGAATGGCTGGGCAGCCAATGCCGCGGAGGCCGTGCGCAGGGCGGACGAGCTGGCCCCGTCGTGAGCGCGACTGGATTCGCGGTGCTCTGTCGCGCAGACGGCGTCGTCGTATCCGCCTATGGCAACGATGACATGGCGGTCGGCACTTCGCTGGCGATGGCCGTTGCACGCGACAGCCGCGAGCGTCTGCTGCAGATCCTGGCGGACGGAAAGGTTTCAGAGCAGCACTCCATCCTGCAGGTGGCCGGCGGGGAAACTCTGGAAGTGCACTGCGCGGGCGACGACGAACAGATTCTCGTCGTGGCAGCTCCCACCGCCGCGGATGTCAGGCAGCGTTGCGAGGAGCTCTTCGACGAGCCGGTCTGCGGACCTCTGGCGCGGCGCATCGCGAAGACGTCGGTTCCCGACGAGCTGACAATCGACCTCTGGCAGGAAGTGGCCCGGGTCAACAACGACCTGGCCACGGCTCAGCGTCAGCTGGCGAAAACAAACGGCGAGCTGCGCTGGCTCAACGAACAGAAGAACCAGCTGCTGGGCATGGCTGCTCACGATCTGCGCAATCCTCTCGCCGTTGTCAGCGCCTACAGCGACTTCCTGCTCGAGGATGAGGCG
>JBGSYJ010000129.1:0-10239 GCA_041750915.1 Thermoanaerobaculia bacterium
ATTCGAACCCGTGTCGCCGCCGTGAAAGGGCGGTGTCCTAGGCCCCTAGACGATGGGGACGCGAAGGCAAGAGCGCGGAAGTTACCACGCTGGAAAGTGCGAGGTCAACGAGGGTTGGGGCCTCGAAAGCTGTAATACAAAGGACGCGGTTCTCAAATTCCGGCCGGCTGACGTGCGGTTCCTGCTTCGTGGGACAATATCTCCGTGACTCGTCTTCGAACTGCAGGGGTCGGCGTGAGTCTGCTCACGATGGCGATTCTGGCGGCAGGCTGCCGGAATGACGCATCCGCCAGCGGGATGCATGAGCTGGCACGCACGGTGGCGCAACGCCCTGACATCGCTGAACGTCTCGCCCGAATAGAAGTGACGCCTGCGGCGCGCGAGCTCGAGGAGCTCGCCTTCGAAATCGGTATCGAGCTTTCTGACGAGCACGCTGAGGCGGACGACACGCTCAATCCCGTGCCCGCTCCTGCAGACTATCTCCGGGCGCAGGAAGATGGAGATCGGATCGAAGCGCCCCCGGCCGACCTGGAGGTTTTCTTCAGACAGAACGGCGACACGATGGATGAGATCACGCGGCTCCTGACCGGCGGGCAGAACATTCAGTGGAGCGCCCGGCAGGGAGACACGCCGGAGGCCATTCGAAGAAGCTCGCGAGCCATGCTGGGAAACATGCGGCTCGCCCAGCTGCTCACTGCGCGCGCACTCGTCGCACAGCGAAACGGGGAGCCCGCGGAGGCATGGCGGTATCTGGAGGCGGCCGTCAAGCTTGGCCAGATCCTGGGAGAACGAACGGACACGATGTCGCAGTTGATCTCCATCGCACAGATCAGCACGGCGGTGCGCGCTGCACGAAGCCTCGATGCACCCGTTCCCGATTGGGTGTGGGCGCTGAACAAGGATGACCGCGTCGATGCGATGCTCCAGGTGCGGGAGATCGAAGCGATCCGAATGCTCGAGGGAGAGAACTACGCAAACGCCTCTTCGCAGGAGCAGCGCGAGCTCAGTGGATTCGTGAGTGCGCAGCTCCTCGCAGCGGCTGAAGTCCGCGGCATGTCGCGTTGCAGCGTCGACGAATCGACTTACGACAAGGCCCGCGACCGGCACGACCACATCTACCGCGACATCCGGTTCTCGTTTGGAAAGACTGTCTTCCGGGCGGCATCTCTCATGCTCACGACCGAGGGCACACTGCTCGTCCTTCGCGCGAAGGAAGCGCGGGCTGCAGATCCGGAGGGTCGCTGGCCCCAATCTCTCGCGCTGTCCGATCCGCTATGCGATCCGAACCTCTGGAGGTACGAGAGAGCGGGCGACGGGTCGATGTCAGTGCGCTTCACGGGGGATCCCAGCCTTGTCCAGGGCGAGACGCCCAATCCGCCACCGCTCGTGTATCTCGGGTCACGCCCGCGCTAGAGCGCAATCGCGATCAAGCCGCCTGTGAACGCCGCGAGAGATGAACGAGCTTGTCATCCCGAGCCTGGTCGTGCGGGCGGGAGGGGCGAGGGACCTCACGCGATGGTACATAGTTGCCTGTCGGCACTCCACCACCACCCCGTCCATCACGAATCACGAATGTACTATCGCCGGAGGTCCCTCGCCCCTCCCGTCCGCACACCCGAGCTCGGGATGACAAGTCCTGAAGGTCACTTCCATCCAAGCTCAGGATGACAGGTTCGTCACAGACTCAACCTTCGCCCTCTCCCCTCTTCCATGCCGCCACAGAAGTACGACCGGCAGGATCGTGATCGTCGCGAGACAGCTGATGCCGATCCCGAAGAGCGATGCGTAGCCGATGGAGCGGAGTCCCGGAAAGCTCGACGTGATGAACGATCCGAAGCCGACCATCGAGGTCAGCGCGGCCATGACGACCGCCTTGCACGTCTCGTGGGCGTGAATGTGAAACGTCGACGGCTCTTCGACGAACCTCTGCATCATGTACACGGCATAGTCTGTCGCCACACCGACGAGCATCAATCCGACGAACACGTTGACGAGGTTGAACTCGAGATCGAACAGCGCCATTAATCCCAGCATGCCGATCGCCCCGGCCGTGAGCGGAATGAACACGATCAGGCTCTTTTTGAGCGACCGGAAGACGACTCCGAAGAGAATGAACACCCCGATCACACCCCAGATCGTCGAGCGGATGGCGTCATCCTTGATGATCCGCCTCAGGGTCGTCGTGACGAGGTTGATGCCGGTTACCGTGATGCCCGGCCGCTCGCCCAGCTCCATAAGCGCCGGCGGCACCCCCGCTCTCCAGTTCGGCCCGACCGGATAGACGTGCGTGACAGACATTACGCCGGAGGAAGTCGTTCTGATAAAACGGCGCACGAGCGGTTCCAGCGTTTCGCTCTCGAAGTCTTCCAGCCGCAGCGGTCGCTCCGGTGTGATCGACTGCCCGAACAGAAGAAGGTACCCATCCCACGCGTCCTCGCGAAACCCCTCATCCCGCAGTGCCGTCCGGAACGTTGACTCGATACGCTCCATGCTGAAGTCGTCGCTCCGGCCATCTTCCAGAGTCTTGATCACAGCCTGCTGCTGGTCGATCGGAGGAACGATCGTGGCAATCGACTGGTAGGAGCTGAGCTCTCCTCTCGCGACGATGTCAGTCAGCGTAGCCCTCGCCTCCTGCGTACGCGCCAGAGCCGTCTCGATATCCGGCCCCTCTGCTACGACCATCATCGAGTTCAGCGACTGTCCGAACTTCTCGGTCACCGTGCTCTGAAGTTTCGTTGCCGCATTCGACGACGCCCGGAAATTTGCAACGCTGTCGTTGAATCGCAGCCGCGGCATGAGGATGAGGCAGGCGACGGCGAAAATGATCCACGCAATGACAACGAAACGCGGCCGGGCGAGGCTCACGTCGATCAACCGGTCGGCACCGAAGGTGTGAACGTGAAGCGGCTTGCCATCTCCCGGATCCTTCTGCGTCCGCACCAGAAGTGCAGGAAGCACGAAGAGCACGCAGAGGAAGAACACCAGGACCCCCGTCGCCGTGAGGAATCCGAGCTGGCTCATCCCGCGGAAATCGGTCGCGAGGTAGGCGTAGAAAACGGCAGATGTCGTGATCGCAGCCAGGAGTACGCCCGGCAGCGTCGAATCCATCGTGATGTGCAGCGCTTCGGCCACCTTCAGACCGCGATTCCGCTCGTGCGCGAAGCGCTCATAGAGCACGGTGATGAAGTCGATTCCCAGACCGGCCACGAGCGCGGCGAACAACGCGCTCGACGAGGAGAGTTCACCGAGAACGAGCGATGCAAGCCCAAACGTGATGATGATCGCCAGTCCCATCGGCACGGCGGCGTAGAGAACGGAGGTCCAGCGCCGGAACGCATAGAAGAAAAGCAGCAGAACTCCGACGAATGAGGTCAAGACGTTGACGATGACGTCCTTGCCGATCAGGCCGGCGTCCGATACGGCGATTGCGTAGCCGCCTGTGTGGCCAATCTCGGGAGCCGGCACATCGGGGGAGCTCTCCCGGAACCGCGCGAGGCTTCGTTCCTCGAGCTCCCGTCCACGTTCGATGAGCGACCTGGAGAACGGCATATCCTGCGCAGGCCTCTCCGGACGCACGAGCATTAGAACCGCTGTACCGTCACCGGAAAGGTAGTAGCCACTCGTCACATCGATGTTGAATCCTCTCCCCGCTCCCTGCATCTTCTCCATGAAGATCGGCAGCAGGTTGAAAGGATCCATCTCGATCAGAGGCGTCACGGCGGATGCCTGGGGCGTCTGAAGCAGCGCGCGATTCCGCTCCACAGCCTGCCCGATCGCCTCATCGGTGAGCTTCGCGCGAACCTTTTCGATCTCCTCGGGAGTCAACAGGAGCATCGCCTTCGGAAGCAACTCGCCCATCATCTGCATCGGATCGGGAAGGAGCCACTCGACCGATTCGACCCCGGGAAGACGCTCGTATTCAGTGCCGATCTCGTCGATCAGCGCGGAGTAGTCGTCGATGCCACGTGCCGGTGGCAACTGAAAGACGACGACATGCTGATCGATCGTTCCCAGCTCGGTGACGATGCGCCGGAAATCGTTGACCTCTTTGTTGTGCTGGGGGACGAGATTCAGAATGTCGGGATCAAACGTCAAACGGAGCGTCGCGACCCCTGAGAGAACTGCCAGGATTGCCGCGACGATGAGCACCGCCCCGCTGTGCCGGATTGACACCTCGGTCAGAGCTGAAACCAGTCTTCGGAGTAAGGGATTTCTCACGCTGTCTCAGGCTCCAGGCTGCGGACGAGGCGATGACTGCAGCCCGACCGCATCGCGCGCGAGGCTTCATCAAAAGTACGATCCCGTCGGAATTAAGTTCTCGAGAGAAAAGCTGGTGAGCCGGGTAGGGATCGAACCTACGACCAATTGGTTAAAAGCCAACTGCTCTACCACTGAGCTACCGGCCCGCACTGAAGAAAACAATCAGCGGCTGCTCAACATACGAAGCACAGCCGCCGATGTCAACGCTCGATCTGAAAAGAACGAGAGCCGGCAGAGGGAAATTGCAGGGTTCCGGGGCGAGGATCCCTAACGAACAGGCGGCGCGCGCAGGCGCGCCTCACAGTCTAGCCCCGGGCTCTGCCCCAATGGCGTCAACTTAAGGCACAACGTGTCATCCTGAGCGAAGCGAAGGATCCCCTCAATCCTTGCGATACAGCCAATAGTAAGGAGATCCTTCGCTACGCTCAGGATGACACTTGCTCCTGCGCAGGCCTTAAGTTGACGCCATTGGGCCGGAGCCCGGGGCTACGCTGCTAAGCGCGCCTTCGCGCGCTCGCCGGGATACAACTCCCTTCCCTCCAACTCACAGCCAACGTCGTACGCTCGCCTTGTACTGAAGATATTCGTCGCCGAACTTGCGCTCGAGATAGGCCTCTTCCCTCCGGATCACACCGTAGTGCATGGCGAGAAGAATGAGCGGCGTCAGGAGAACAGCCACCGTGAGGTTGAAGGCGATGGCGATTCCCAGATATGCAGCGGTCAGTCCGAGGTAAATGGGATTCCGTGAAATGCCGAAGAGCCCAGTCGTGACGATGCGTGAAGTCGCGCGGTAGGGATTCAGTGCCGTTTTTGCCCGGAGCAGGTTCGACGCGGGAAGCAGCACCAGGGCCATTCCGATCAGCACGAGGACGAACCCGAACGTCCAGTTGTACGGCGGCGCGACGAGCTGGTGAGGGAAGAGGCCGCGTGCGAAATACCCGAGACCGAGAAAGGCAGCGTATATCAGAGGAGGCGGCGCGAGAACTCGAGCGGAATCTCTCGCGGTCTTGCTCTTGCCCGCAAGCGTCACGCCTCCAGCTCCGCCGCGGCCCTTGCGAGCATGCTCGCAACAGCAACCTGCGAAGGACTCTCCGCGTAAATCCGGATGATCGGCTCGGTGCCTGATTTCCGGAAGAGAATCCACCCACCATCCGCGAAATTCAGCTTCACACCGTCCTTCTCTTCGCGCGACGTCACCTCGCCTCCGAGCTCCGAATCCATTCCCCCGTCACGAACCTTCTCGATGAGACGATCGATCGCGGCCTGTGGACGGAGAAGATCGCGCCGGTCGTAGTGCAGCGTGCCGAACTCCTCTTCCATTTCCCTGACGAGCACAGACAGCGGCCTACCGGCGTCCGCAATGCACTCGGCGACGAGCAGGCCTGAAAGTATGCCGTCCCTTTCCGGAAGAAACCATCCGAAGCCGACTCCCCCGCTCTCTTCACCACCGATGAGGATGTCGCGCGTTAGCATCAGGTCGGCGACATACTTGAAGCCGATCGGTGTCTCGTGAAACTTCACGCCGAGTCCGCGCGCGACGTTCTCGACGATCCTGCTCGTTGAAAAGGTCTTCACGATCTCGCCCGTCATCCCCTTTCGCCGGACCATGTAGAGCGCGAGAAGTGCAATCAGTTTATGCGGCGAGACGAAGACTCCGTTCTCGTCGAGGATCCCCACGCGATCTGCGTCCCCGTCGTTGCAGATCGCCAGATCGAAACCGCCTTCTTTCATGCGGGCGATCGATGGTCCGAGATTGCCGGGAATCGGCTCCGGATTCACGCCGAGGAATGATGGATCGTGCTCTCCGCGCATCGTCGTGACGCGCGCTTCGGATCCCTCGAGTACCCGCTCCGGGAGCCCTGATGCAACGCCATAGATCGGGTCGTGAAGAATAGACAGCCTGGCGCCCGAAAGCTTGCCGATATCGAGCTTTTCGCGAAGCGCGAGAACGTAATCTGCCAGAAGGTCTTCGCTGCGGAGCGAGCCTCCATCGCGGCGATCCTCAGTTCCCAGCGCTCGCCCGATCGCGGCGTAGGTTTCAGGAAGAGCCGATCCACCGTACGAACCTTTGAACTTCAGCCCGTTGTACTTCGCCGGATTGTGGCTCGCCGTGACCATGACGCCGCCGATCGCTCCCAGCCGCACGGCCGAGAACGAAATCGTCTGTGAAGGCGTCGGAGCTGTCGAGAGGATAACTTCATAACCGGAATCCCGAAGGATCGCAGCAACCTCGTATGCGAAGTCGGGAGAGAGGAAGCGGCGATCGAAGCCGACGATCAACCGATTCGCATCGACACCATCAGGCGCCTCGAGGCCGCGGGCTGTGACCGCTATCGCGTCCGCGACGAGCCGTACATTCGCAAAGGTGAAGCCGTCCGCGATCACGGCACGCCAGCCGTCGGTGCCGAACTGGATCTCGTTTGACATGGCGCGCATTGTAGCGGTTGTGGATTCTGAATCCGAAAGGGACGTTCCCCTCTCCCCGCGGGAGAGGGGTTAGGGGTGAGGGCCTTGTCTCGATTCATTCGGCTTCGAGATTGCGTCAACGTCGATACGACAATGAGGACCGGCCTGTCTTCCGGTTCGCGGGCGCGCCCTCACCCCGGCCCCCTCTCCCGCGGGGAGAGGGGAAGGCGGTGCCGCGCGAGAAACCGATCAGGGCTGGTCGACTCGCAACTCGACGCCGTCCGCGCCGCCGCTGATCACGATCCTCCGCTTCGCGCCCAGCTTTGGAGCCACGGTGGGATTCACAGGGACCGCCTTCTCATCACCGGATTTGAAAACGCCTCCGCCGAGCTTTGGCAGATTCTGGCGATCCGGGACGATCTGATACTCCGTACTGCGTTCGCCGGGCTCGGAGACCTCAGGCGTGACGAGCGGAACCGGCACACCGACGCCGAGGTACTGCTCGCGCTTCGCGGCGTCGAGTAGAAGCGGATCGGCTCCGCCAGTCGCGGGAAGAGGCGTCGCCTCGACGACAGGTACAATCCGTTCGGCTTCGACCACAGGGACCGTATCAGCCCTCTGACGATAGAGCCGTCCATGCTCGCCGGGGTCCGGCCCATACCGCTCCGAAAACATCGTCGCGGCGAGAAAGACAATCGCGAGGAGAAGCGAACCGATAGCGGCATTTTTCAGCGTCACAATGCGCTTCCGCCGGCGCCGATCCCGAGGCGGACCGTACGTAGTCTGGTACTGCTGGGGCACCTGATTCATGGGGATTTACTACTCAATATCCCTGCCAATTGCGGGCTCAACAGGAGTCGTCTCGAGAGGGGAAAGTTGTCATCCTGAGCGAAGCGAAGGATCCCCTGAATATTAGCGTTCGTGCCTCGAGGAAGGGGATCCTTCGCTTCGCTCAGGATGACAATGCTTTATCCTTCGATAAACAAAAAGGCCGGCTTTCGCCGGCCTTTTCAGTCACTTACGATTCGCTGCCACCACCGCCGCTGCTCCCGCCGGTGTTCTCACCGCCGGAACTGCCACGATTCGGGCCGCCGGAACGGAACCCGCCACCGCCGCCGCCACTGCCGCTGCGGCGGAATCCGCCGCCGCCTTCGCGACCGCCGCGTCCGCCACCAGGACCGGAGCGTCCACCGCTACCACCGGGTCTCGGTCCACGATCGCGGTCGCCACCACGCGCCTGTGCCGCTGCCAACTCCTCCTCGGTTGGAGGCGGAAGCAGCGGTTTGCGCGAGAGGCGGATCTTGCCACTGTCCGGATCGATTCCGACCACCTGAACGTCCAGGGTGTCGCCGAGCTGATAGTGGTCCGTCACGTTCTTCACGTGCGTATGTGCGATCTCGGAGACATGCAGCAATCCGTCCTGTCCCGGAATGATTTCGACGAACGCTCCGTACGGCTCGATGCGCTTGACGGTACCGGAGTAAGTCTTGCCGATCTCCGGGCTCGCGGTCAGGCCCTTGATGATGTCGATGGCCTTCTGTGCGCCTTCCTTGTCGCTCGAAGCGATGATGACTTTGCCGTCATCCTCGACCTCGATCTTGCAGCCCGTCTCTTCCACGATCCAGCGGATCGTCTTTCCACCGGAGCCGATGACGTCGCGGATCTTGTCTTTCGGAACCTGGACCGTGTACAGGCGCGGTGCAAACTCTGACATCTCTTCACGAGGTGTCTGAATCGCTGCATTCATCTTGTCGAGGATAAAGAGACGTCCCACCCGAGCCTGCTCGAGCGCCTGCGCCATGATCTCGCGCGAGATGCCGGTGACCTTGATGTCCATCTGGAGCGCGGTGATGCCGTCGGCCGATCCGGCGACCTTGAAGTCCATGTCACCATCGTGATCTTCAGCGCCGGCAATGTCGGTCAGGACGACTGACCGCTCTTCACCTTTGACCAGACCCATCGCAACACCCGCAACGGGGGCGATGAGCGGCACACCTGCATCCATCAGCGAGAGTGAGCCGCCACAGACCGAAGCCATCGACGACGAGCCGTTGGACTCGAGGATGTCCGAAACGATGCGGACCGTGTAGGGAAACTTCTCATTCGGAGGAAGCAACGGCTCGAGAGCGCGGCGGGCAAGGTTGCCGTGACCGATCTCTCGCCGCGCCGGACCTCGGAGAAACTTCACTTCACCGACAGAAAACGGCGGGAAGTTGTAGTGCAGCATGAATCGCTGCCACGTCTCGCCTTCGAAGTCTTCGACTCTCTGCGCTTCCTGCGGCGTGCCGAGGGTCACGGTGACCAGTGCCTGCGTCTCGCCGCGGGTGAAGACCGAGGAGCCGTGGGTACGCGGCAGTACGCCGGTCTGAATGTCGATCGCCCGGATCTCATCGCTCTTGCGTCCGTCGAGACGGATGCCTTCCTTCACGATCAGATCGCGGGTAACGCGCTTCTGCATCTCTTCGAACACTGCCTTCGTCGCGCTGATCTTCTCGACTTCTTCGGGGGCAACACCTTCGAGCATGGAGCTGAGCACGCCGTTCATCGCATCCTTGCTGGCGTGCTTGCCGGGTGTGAGAAGCGCGTCGCGCAGCGATCCTCCGAACTTGCTGAAAAGCTCGCCGTAGGTTTCCTCTGTAAACTTAGGCACATAGTTGACAGCGATCTTCTGCCTGCCGACTTCCGCCGCGAGCTCCTTTTGAAGTTTGACGAGCTCGCGAATCGCAGCATGCCCGGCATCGAGCGCGTCGAGCATCTGCGCCTCACTGACCTGGCGCGCGCCCGCTTCGACCATCACAATGGCTTCTTCGGTTCCAGCGACGATCAGGTCGATTTCCGACAGATCGCGCTGAGCGTTCGTGGGATTGATGACGAGCTCACCATCGATCAGACCGACGCGAACCGCGCCGATAGGATTCGGGAAGGGGATCTCGGAGATTGTCAGTGCAGCCGATGCGCCGTTGAGCGCCATCACATCAGGATCATTCTCCCCGTCTGCCGACAGCACCAGGGCAATGACCTGAGTTTCCTGCCTGAAGCCCTCGGTGAACGACGGACGCAGCGGCCGGTCGATCAGGCGAGAGGTGAGCACTTCCTTTTCGGTGGGACGGCCTTCACGCTTGAAGAACCCACCCGGGATTCGTCCGCCGGCATACGTGTTCTCTCTGTAGTCGACAGTAAGGGGCATGAAGTCGCCGAGAACGGTGCCTGACTTGTAGCAGGCAGTGGCGAGGACGACGGTGTCGCCGAAGCGAACGATACAGGCGCCATCCGCCTGTTTGGCGAGCACACCGGTCTCGATCGAGAACGGGCGTCCGCCGATTTGCATCTCTTTCTTTGTAAGCATTGATTTTTTCCTTCGAGGTGCGCGAGCCCACTCATCAGCTTGCGCGAAAATTAGTAGAGGCCGGGATGAGCCCCGGCAGGCAAGGAAAAATCTTCGGGGTGGCGGGCAGCCTGAATGGCCACCGCTGCCACCCCGGGAGGTGTTTACTTGCGGATTCCGAGCTTCTCGATGACCGTGCGATAACGGTCGAGGTCGGTCTTCTTGAGGTAATCGAGCAGCCGGCGCCG
>JBGSYJ010000130.1:0-14013 GCA_041750915.1 Thermoanaerobaculia bacterium
ATCGTTAATGTCGCGGATCAGGGCTTCTCTTGCGCTCATCGGACTCCTCCAGGGCATTCAGATACCTCCGAATGCATCCTTGCCTAGATTTGTCCTCGATGTCTCCGGTTTGGGTCCTCGATCTGTCCGGTCAGAACCCCCCTCTCCCCGCCGCAGCGGGGAGAGGGGTCAGGGGTGAGGGGCCGTGCAGGCAACTCAAATGTCGCCTTCCGCCAGAGACGCTGCAAGCCCGCAACGCCCCTCTCCCGGCGCGCGACGATCTCGCAAGCCCTCGAGATCAGCCCGAACTCCGCGCGCCACCCTCTCCCCGACTTCGCGGGGAGAGGGAACTCCACCATCCCAGAACCCAGAACCCAGAACCCAGAACCCAGAACCCAGAACCCAGAACCCAGAACCCAGAACCCAGAACCCGTACCACTCACAACTCAGAACTCACAACTCAGAACTAAAAAAAAGCCCGGCCGAAGATCACCCCGGCCGGGCTGCAAAACAAACTGTACGTCGTGCTACTTGTTGACGGCGATGAAGGCGATGATGAGCGCGTAGATGACGAGCGACTCGATCAGCGCGAGACCGATGATCATCGCGAGACGGATCGGGCCTGCAGCACCCGGGTTGCGCGCGATTCCTTCGCATGCCGCGGCGATCGCCCGTGACTGACCGATAGCTCCGGCTGCTGCTGCAATACCCAGAACAAACGCGGCCGAAACCAGGCCCCAGCTCACTCCACCTGAGGCAGGCGTGGTCGCCGTGACTGCTGCGTCCTGTCCGAACATTGCGGGCGCAAGCAGAACGAATGCAACGACGAGCACCATGATTTTCCAGTTCTTCACTATGGGATTCCTCCTTTCCTCTATTTTCGAAGTTCGTCTGGCCGGAGGGACGATGCAACTTCCCCCGCGGCGTAATCCGAGTTCAATGTTCTTCCGCTGTAACGGCTCCCCCGATGTAGACCATCGTGAGCATGATGAATACGAATGTCTGAAGGACCGCTCCGAACACGCCCAGGCCCATCATCGGCCAGGGGAGCAGCAGCGGAAAGAGTCCGACGAAGATGCCGGTCGCGGTGTGCTCGCCCGTGATGTTGCCGAACAGACGCATGCCGAGCGAGAGGATTCGGGCCAGGTGGCCGATGACCTCGATCGGGAACATCAGGATCGCCAGCATAGGCACCGGCCCCATGAAATGCTTGAGGTAGTTTACGACGCCGTGCGTCCGGACACCCTGAAAGTTGTAATAGAGGAACGCGGTGAGAGAGAGCGCGACCGTGGTGTTGATGTTTCCTGTCGGCGGCTGCAGGAAGTAGAACAGACCGCAGATGTTCGACAGAAAAATGAAGACCGCGAATCCCGAGATGATGTAGAGGAACTTCTCCGCCGCACCATGGCCGACGATGTCTTCGAGCAGACCCTTGATGCCGCCGATGATCAGCTCGAGAAACTGCTGAAAGCCCCCCGGGTTCTCCGCGCTGAGATTGCGCGTGGCAAGCGGGAAGATGATCGACGAAAGCAGCAGCACGAACAACGCCATGATGACGTGGTCCGGCAGGTAAAGCCCGACGACGCCCAGCAGGGCATTCACCGGACCGTAAAGTATCGAACTATGGTGTTCCATCCGATTCACCACCAGCGCCCGTCGCGCGGTCCCGGGCTAGCTCCCGTACGAACGAGTACAAAGCTTCCCCCATGATCCCCACGACGACGATCGAAAATCCAAGCAACACACTTATCGTATCGAAACGAGCTACCAGCATTGTGACCGCTAACGCCACACTGAAGAGTGCGAAGCGCGCCATGGTCCGAAACGCCAGCCTCCACGCGCTCACATGCGGCGTCGGCTGCAGAACCTTGACGACTATGTCCTCCAGCCAAAGGAAGTTGATCATAACGACGGCGGTGCTGCAAGTCAATCCAATCAGCCCCCAGAAACCACCCCTGAAAAGCATCCAGATTGCAAAGATCCCATACCCCGCCAGCGAGAACTTCCGGATCCGCCTCAGCACGGTCACATTGTCGTCGGAGGGGGATTCTGAGTCGGGCATCGCGAGGGGGATTGTATGTTTCAGAGAGTAGACAGTACACAGTAGACAGGAGACAGTAGCCCGCCCTCCCCAGCGGCTAGTGGACCTCCGCTGCCAAGGTACTTCTCCCGTGTCATCCTGAGCGCAGCGAAGGATCCCCTGATTGCTTGCGAAGAGCGAGTGTCGAGGGGATCCTTCGCTTCGCTCAGGATGACACGCCCTCGTTCGCCGCTCAACTCATGATAGGGCCAGTGTGATGACATGTGGCCGCGCCGGCTGCGCCCGGGAGGGCGGGCTACTGTCTTCTGTCTACTGTGTCCTGTCTACTTCCCCAACTACTCCTCCCCGTCTCCAAGCCGAAAGAGATTCACAAACGCCGCGATCACGCCGAAAACCGTGAAGACTCCCGTCAGCCACGGCCAGGTCCCGAACCAGCGATCCATCCAATAGCCCCAGCCGAAGCCGATCGCGATCGCGAGGGGAAACATGAAGCCGATCGACGACGCCTCCAGCAACTGCTGGTTCTGCGAGCGCTTCTTCCGGGGCATGGGAGCCTTCAGAGCTTATCTCTCGGCCATCGTCGTCACGACCGTCTGCACGGATGTCCGCACCTGAACGACGAGCGTTTCGGGAAGGATCCCGATCAGAAGCGTCAGGATCAGGCAGATCGTCGCCACAAATGCGAGTCCGGGGCTCGCGGCGATCTCAGCCTTCTTCCCCTCCTTCAGATACATCGCAACAACGACTCGGAGGTAATAGAACATCGATACGGCCGACATCAGAACGGCGATGATGGCGAGCCAGCCGTATCCGGAGCCGATCGCGGAGGCGAAGAGGAAGTACTTTCCGATGAAGCCGGCGGTCGGAGGAATCCCCCCGAGGGAGAGCAGAAAGATCACCATCGCGAAAGCCCAGAATGGTGCACGCTCATGGAGCCCTTCGAAGTCATCCACGAGCTCGCCGGCATACGTGTGCCTTCGCAGGATGAGCACCGTGGTCCAGATTCCGATGTTCGCAAAGATGTAGACAGCTGAATAGATCAGGATCGCGTGCAGCCCCATCTCGTTCATCGCAATGATGCCCATCAGGCCATAACCGGCGTGGCTGATCGAAGAGTACGCGAGCATTCGTTTGATGTTCGTTTGCGTGATCGCCGCGAGATTTCCAATGACCATCGAGAGCGCCGCGATCACTGCGAGCAGCGGCCCCCAGTCGAGACGGAAGTCGGGCAGCGCGGCGTAGAAGATGCGTGCGAAGATTGCGAACGCCGCCATCTTCGATGCCGTTGAAAGGAACGCTGTCACCGGCGTCGGGGCGCCAACGTAGACGTCAGGCGTCCAGACGTGAAACGGCACGGCTGCGATCTTGAAGCAGAGCCCGGCGCCCATCAGCATGATTCCGATCACCAGCGCGTCGTTCGTGACCAGTGTCGAAAGCGTGCGCTCGATGCCGGCGAGTTGGAGCGTCCCGGCAACGCCGTAAATCAGCGACATCCCGAAGAGCAGGATCGCCGAGCTGACTCCGCCGAGGACAAAGTACTTCATCGCCGCTTCGGTCGACTTTGTCTCGTTCTTGAAATAGCCGGCCAGGATGTAGCTCGACAGCGACATCAACTCGAGCCCGATGTAG
Organism: Thermoanaerobaculia bacterium; assembly: GCA_041750915.1. Classification (GTDB taxonomy): domain Bacteria; phylum Acidobacteriota; class Thermoanaerobaculia; order Gp7-AA8; family Gp7-AA8; genus JBGSYJ01. Next base: position 3,650 of record JBGSYJ010000130.1, read on the forward strand.
ATCGAGATCAGATGGGTTCCCGAAGCCATGAAGAACATGCCGATGAGGGCGAATGCCAGCAGCGAGAAGAACTCCCACGACGAGTAATTCTGCTCTTTCAGAAAGGGCTCGGAGAGAACGACGATCGCCGCAATCGTGATGATGAAGAGCAGCTTGAAAAAGATGGCGAATCCGTCCAGCTCGAACATCGACTGGAAGGATGCCGTCTGCCGGATGCCTTCCACCGCGTGCGACGTAAAGATGACGGTTACCGCCGTAATCGCAAGCAGCACCAGGATCGACCACTTCGCCGCCGTGACTCCCCCGCGGGCTCCGCTCACGGGTGCGAGCAGCAGCGCGCACGCGCCGATCGACAGCACGATCTCCGGCAGGAGAAAGATCACATCCGACGGAATCATTCAGCACCCTGCTGCGAACCGAGAGCAGCATGCTCCGGCTGTGCGACTGCAGCCGGAGGAGGCGGATACGTCACCATTTCCCGCTGGAAGTAGTCGGGCTGCACTTTCTGAACAATGTAGTCGACCGGCTTCTGAATCACCTCGAACAGCGGGGCCGGATAGAGACCGATCCAGAACATGAGGATCACCAAAGGAATGAGCGTCCATGCTTCGCGGGCGTTGAGGTCGCTGAGCGACTGGTTGGCAGGGTTGTCGAGCGGTCCCCAGAAGACGCGCTGGTAGAGCCAGAGCATGTAAGCGGCGCCGAGGACGATTCCGAGTGCGGCAAACGCAGCCCACCAGATGTTGCGGTTCGCAACTCCGAGCAGGATCGTGAACTCGCCGATGAACCCGTTGAGCGTCGGAAGGCCGATCGATGAGAGCGTCGCGATCAGGAAAAACGTCGCATACACCGGCATCTGCTTAGCGAGACCGCTGTACTCGGAAATCAGGCGCGTGTGTCTCCGCTCATAGATGATGCCGACGAGAAGGAAGAGCGCGCCGGTCGCCAGCCCGTGATTGATCATCTGCAGCACCGAACCGCTCACGCCCATCGGATTCAGCGCGAACATGCCGAGCATGACGAAGCCCATGTGCGAGACCGACGAATAGGCGACGAGCTTCTTCATGTCTTTCTGCACCAGCGCCACCAGAGCACCGTAGATGATGCCGATGATGGAAAGGATGACGATCGGCATCACCATCTGCCGCGTGGCATCGGGAAGAATCGGAAGCCCGAACCGGACGAAGCCGTAAGTTCCCATCTTCAGGAGCACGGCGGCAAGGATGACCGACCCGGCCGTGGGTGCTTCGACGTGCGCGTCAGGCAGCCACGTGTGGAACGGAAACATCGGAACCTTGATGGCGAAGCTGAAGAAGAACCCGAGGAAGATCCAGAACTGCAATGTTGGCGGGATCAGGCGTCCGATCTCGTGGTACTGCAGCACATCGAACGACAGACCGTTGCCGAGCCCGGCGATGTTGAGGAACGGAATGCCGGCATCGTTGAAGAAATAAAGCGCAAGGATCGACAGCAGCATCAGCACCGATCCGGCGAGCGTATAGAGAAAGAATTTGATCGCCGCATACAGCTTTCTCGGGCCGCCCCACACGCCGATGAGGAAGTACATCGGGACGAGCATCACTTCCCAGAAGACGTAGAAGAGAAAGAAATCGAGCGCGCAGAAGACCCCGATCATGCCGGTCTGGAGCATCAGCAGAAGGGCGTAGTACTCCTTCTCTCGATGCTTGATTGCCGAGAATGACGAATAGACGGCGATGAAGCCGATGAGAGTCGTGAGCAGGATGAGCAGCAGTGCGATGCCGTCGATTCCGAAAAAATACTGAACGCCAATGGACGGGATCCAGTCGAACTTCTCCTGAAACTGGAACAGCGCCGCGTTCGGTCCCCGGTCGAATGCGAACCAGAGGGGAATCGAAAGCAGAAAGTCGATCCCCGCCACGGCCATCGCGAAGATACGGATCGGTCCGGGATTGTCCTTCCGGAAGAAGAAGATGATCAGCAGTCCGCCGATCAGCGGTATGTACGTGATCAGCGAAAGAATCGGAAATCCGGATTCAAAAATGCCCATCGCAGCTCGTTCCTTTTAAAAGATGAAAGATGAAAGATGAAAGATGAAGCCCCCGCCCGGAAACCGATCCCGCTGCCCTTCATCTTTCATCTTTCATCTTTCATCTTTGCTCTCATGCTTTCATGAACAGATAGACCGCTGCGAGCAGGACCAGACCCGCTCCCATCGTCAATGCGTAACTCTGTACAAGCCCCGTCTGAGCGCGGCGCGCTAACGCCGATCCATACCGGGCCGTTCCGGCGACTCCGTTGACCAGACCGTCGACCACGTAGCGATCGAACAGCGAAGATCCACCGCCGAACAGAAATACCGTCACGTGCCGCGTTCCGTTGACGATGCCGTCGATCACATGCACGTCGATCCAGGCGAGCACGTTGCTGAATGCCAGCGTGCCCGCGATCACTGTCCGTTGGTACAGCTCGTCGACGTAGTACTTGTTCTCCACGAGCCGGTGAAGCGCCGGATACTTCGCAGCGAGCGCGCGGGGGATCGACCACTCCTTGTCCTTCCCGTAGTACTTCCACGCAAGCGCGATCCCGAAGACAGCCACGCCGACAGACAGGAGAATCAGCACCCACTCCAGGGCGATCGGTGCGTGATGGAACTCGAACGGCTCACCGCCGAGCGGCAGCAGAATCGGGCTGAGCCAGCGCTGGAACATATTAGGGTCGTGTATGCCGAAAGCCCCGAGCGGGATGCCGACGAGACCGCCGACGATCGACAGGAACGCGAGAATCCCCAGAACGCCGGTCATCGACAGCGGCGACTCGTGCGGGTGCGCGGAGTGCCCTCCCTGGTGTTCGTCCTGCGCTTTCGGCTCGGCCACCGGGTGCAGCGGCGTGTGATCCCCGATCACATCGTGGCCTTTGTGCGCCGGCTCCGAAGCCTCGGCGCCCGCGACATGCGCGCCCCGATACTCCCCTTCGAACGTCATGAAGTAGAGGCGGAACATGTAGAACGCCGTGAGCGTCGCGGCGATCATTCCGAGGACCCAGCAGAAGAGAGGAACGTACATCAGCGGCGCGCCGAGGGTGTCGAAGCGTTTGAAGAACGCGTTCGCGAGAATCTCGTCCTTCGAGAAGAATCCTGCAAGCGGCGGGATCCCTGCGATCGCGATTGTCGCAATGAGGAACGTCAGCCAGGTCTTCGGCATGTACTTCCGGAGCCCGCCCATCTTCCGCATGTCCTGCTCGCCGTTGCAGCCGTGAATCACGGAGCCTGACCCGAGGAAGAGGCAGGCCTTGAAGAACGCATGGGTCATGACGTGAAAGATTGCGGCGGTGTAGGCGCCGACCCCAACAGCAAGAAACATGAACCCGAGCTGTGAAACGGTCGAATATGCGAGTACCTTCTTGATGTCGTTTTGCGCGATGCCGATCGTCGCCGCGAAGATCGCCGTAAACGCTCCGATCAGGGCGACGACGAGCATCGCTTCCGGCGAGAGCCGGAAGAGCACATTGGACCGGACGACCATGTAGACGCCCGCCGTGACCATCGTCGCGGCATGGATGAGCGCGGACACCGGCGTGGGCCCCGCCATTGCGTCGGGAAGCCAGACGTAGAGCGGGAACTGCGCGGACTTACCGATGGCGCCGACGAACAGCAGCAGGCAGATCGCCGTCGCGGGACCGGCAAAGCGCGATGGGTCGGATGCGGCCAGGGCGAACACGTTTGTGTAATCCGCGGTCCCGAAGTAATTGAAGATAAGGAAAATCCCGAGGATGAATCCGAAGTCGCCGATGCGGTTGACGATGAACGCTTTCTTGCCTGCATCCGCGGCGAACTTCTTGTCGTAGTAGAAGCCGATCAGAAGGTAGGAACAGAGGCCCACACCCTCCCAGCCGACGAACATGACGAGATAGTTGTTGCCGAGGACCAGCAGCAACATCATGAACATGAAGAGGTTCAGGTAGGTGAAGAAGCGGGTGTAGCCTTTCTCATGGGCCATGTATCCCGTCGCGTAGACATGGATCAGAAAGCCGATCCAGGTGACGATCATGAGCATCGTCGCCGAGAGTGTGTCGAGCTGAAGGCCGAATGTCACAGCGAAGTTGCCGGCGAGACCTCCGACGACTTCGCCCGTGCCGGCGGGTATCCATGTGAAGTAGTCGACCTCGAACGGCGTCGCAATGCCCTGCCCGACATACTGGAGCACGGCGAGAGTTGCGAGGATCGCAGAAAGCCCCGTCGATCCCAGAGCGATCGCATTCGTGATCGTCTTGTTCTTCGTTCCGTGAGGGTCTGCGAGCGCGCGAAGCCCATTGATGAGCGCGCCGAGCAGCGGAAGGACAGGGATGAGCCAGAGGAGGGCGCTTAGAGTCATGCCGCTCTCCTCGAGAAGACAGTACACAGTAGACAGTAGACAGTAGGGGCGACGGCTTTACCCTCTCCCCGCCGGGGTCTGCGTTCACTTGCTGAGAATGTCATTCGGGGAGAGGGTGGCGCGCCGTTCGCGATGCCGTTCAGATGCGGGATGATCTGAGCGCGCCGGGTGAGGGGTGAACACGTAGCGCCATCGCGACGCCTGACGGAGTTGCCCCTCACCCGGCGCGCTGAGAGCGTCGTCAATTCAACGGGTGCGTCATGCCCGCGCGCCACCCTCTCCCCGAACGGAGTCCGTTGCACGAGCCGGGGGCACGGGCGGGGAGAGGGGACAGCCGAAGGACGAGACATGGAAGAGCGCACCCTCTCCTGACTACTGACTACTGGCTCCTGACTACTTCCCCTAACCATTCAATTCCCTCGCTTCATCGACATTGATGCTTCCGCGGAGGCGGTACAGCTGAATGATGATCGCGAGTCCCACGGCAGCTTCACCCGCGGCGACTGTGATGATGAAGATTGTGAAGATCTGTCCCTCGAGCGAAGAGAGGTGATAGGAAAATGCCACGAGGTTGATATTCACGGCGTTGAGCATCAGCTCCACGCTCATCAGGACGGTGATCAGGTTGCGGCGGATGATCACGCCGACGAGACCGATCGTGAAGATCGTTCCGGAGAGCATCAGAAACGCGTTCACGCTAGGCACCCCTGGCCTCCTGCCGTTTCATTTCCTTCTCGTCCGCCGCGCGCTGCGCAATCTGCGGCTGCACGAGCTCCTCGTCTTTCGATTCGAGCTCCCGCTTGCCGATGACGATCGCGCCGATCATGGCGACGAGCAGAAAGAGTGACGCCACTTCGAACGGCACCAGGTAGTCGCGATAAAGCGTCATCCCCACAGCCTCGGAATTGCCGATGGTCCGCACACCCATCACGAGCGGCGGCTTCCCGGTCCTCTCGTCGACCGGCTTTGTCTTCGAGCGCACGAGAACACGGGCCTGTTGGAGCTCCTTCGGATCGCCCGTCTGCTCGTGGTACACGCCAGTGCGAACGACTGTGCCGAACAACAGCAGCAGCCCGAAGCCGACTGCGATTGCTCCCTTCCAGTACGGCGAGAGCATCCGTTCATCGGGCAGTTGCCGCACGTTGATCAGCATCACGACGAAGAGGAACAGAACCATGACGCCGCCGGCGTAGACGAGGATCTGAACCGCGCCGACGAACTCCGCATGGAGGAGAAAGAAAAGAATCGCGACACAGAGGAACGTGAGCAGTAGAAACAGCGCCGAGTGCACAGGATTGCGCATCGCGACGACGAGAACGGCAGATGCCACCGCCACGGTGCCGACGACGAAAAAGATCAGAAACGGTGTGTGCGAGAGCGCCTGCTCGAGGCCTTCCATCAGTCGGACCTCCCCGGAAGCGCCTTCACTTCGTCGCCAGCTTCGTCTTCGCCGAGCTCCTTGTAGCGCGGCCGGTCGTCCCAGTACTCGAGCTCCTGCATGTTGAAGTAGAGGTCGTTCCGATCGTAGGCCGCGAGCTCATACGTCTTGGTCGTCAGCCAGATCGACTTCGGCTTCGTCGGGCACGCCTCTTCGCAGAGGGAGCAGAACATGCAGCGCTTGACGTCGATGTCGTAGCGATCGAGAACCTTGATCTTCTTGCTCTTGCCGTCGATCTCCCGCGTCTCGTCATGAACATCGATATAGATGATGTCGATGGGACAGGCAACCGCGCAGAGCTTGCATGCGATGCAGCGCTCATAGGAAAAGCGGAACATGCCGCGAAAGCGATCCGCCGGCTCGATGCGCTCCTCCGGATAACGGATCGTCACCTTAGGCTTGAGAAACGCGCGGAACGTCGTCTTCATCCCCTCGAGCAGGTCGAGCAGTAGAATCTTGTCGGTCCACTTCGATAGCTGACTCATTTAACTCCTGATGGACTGCCACACAAGAATCAGAATGCCGGTCACCACGATGTTGGCCAGCGCCAGGGGAATCAGCCACTTCCATCCCAGATCCATGAGCTGGTCGAAGCGGAAACGCGGGAAGGTTCCCCGGAACCAGACGAACAGAATCATGAAGAACATCACCTTCGCCGCGAAGATCAGCATTCCGAGCAGCGCGCCGGGGAATCCCCAGCCTACCAGCACTTCGGTCGTCAGTCCGATGTTGAACATTGCCATCGTCCAGCCGCCGAAAAAGAGCACGACGATCAGGCACGAGCTTACGAGCATCGCGGCATACTCTGCGAGGAAGAAGAACGCGAACTTCATCCCCGAATACTCGGTGTGAAAGCCCGCCACCAGTTCCGACTCCGCTTCCGGAAGATCGAACGGCGAGCGATTCACCTCTGCGGTCATCGCAACGAGAAAGATGAAGCAGCCGACGATCTGCGGGATGAAGTTCCAGGTGTACTGCTCCTGATACTGAACGATCTTGACCAGGTCGAGCGTCCCTGTGAGCATGAGCACGCCGACGATCGAGAGCGCGAACGGCACTTCGTACGAGACGACCTGGGCCGCGGAGCGGAGTGCGCCGATGAGGGAGAACTTGTTGTTCGACGCCCACCCGCCGAGGATGATTCCGTAGACGCCCGTCGAAGTGAGGGCGAGAATCAACAGAAGGCCGACGTTGACCTGCGTCACCGCAAAGGTCGGAGGCGGACCGAACGGAATGAGCGCGAATACGACGAATGCCGGGATGAGCGGAAGCATCGGCCCGAGAAAGTACGCAACCTTCTCGGCATTCGCGGGAACGATGTCTTCCTTGAGCATCAACTTGACCGGATCGGCGATGATCTGGAAGAGCCCCTGAGGCCCAACGCGATTCGGCCCGAGCCGCACCTGAATGAACGCCAGCACCCGCCGCTCGATATAAGTCATCGCCGCCACGATCCCCTGCACGATCCCGAAAGCGATCAGGAACTTGATCGTCGGCCAGACGAGGTAGGCCATCAGGGGCTCGGGGATCTCCATGGCCATTAGCGCGATCGTCATTGTCATTTGGAGTTGTGAGTTGTGAGTTGTGAGTTGTGAGTGGAACCGCTTCGCCGCGAGACCGGACTCGAGCTGCGGATAATGCCTGGCTTGGAGATCACATCCAGGAGCGCCCGCAGAGGCCGCCGAACGTCAGCGATCGAAGCCTCAACTCTGCTCAGATCAGCCTCACTCAAGTACCCAAGTCTTTCGGCTACGATCAGCAAAGTGTCTAGTTCTGCGAGACTGCCCCTGGCAACGGACAGGTGTTGCGCAAATTCCTTTCTATGAGTGCGGGCCTGACCTTCGGCGATATTCGCCGAAATCGAAACGACAGCTCTCCGGGCCTGCTGTGACAACGCAAAGTTTTCTTCTTGCGGAAAGCGTCTGATGAGGGCATAGACCTCGGGAACAAGGTCAATCGCCTTCTGCCACACAATCAGATCGCGGTAACTGGTTTTCGTCATCGTTCCACTCACAACTCAGAACTCACAACTTTCTCTCGGTCCACTCACAACTCAGAACTCACAACTCACAACTTTCTCTCGGTCCACTCACAACTCACAACTCACAACTTCGTCCTCATCAACGGTCCACCTCACCCAGCACAATATCGATCGTTCCGATCAGCGCCACGAGGTCGGAGATGAAATGACCCTCAGCCATCGCCGGCAGGGCCTGGAGATTCACGAATGATGGCGGGCGGACACGGCAGCGGTAGGCGCTCGTCGTCTTTCCGTCCGCGATGATGTAGTAGCCGAGCTCCCCTTTCGGCGATTCGACCGAGTGATACACCTCGCCTTCAGGCGGACGGATCACGCGCGACATCTTCGCCTTGATCTCACCCTCGGGCGTTTCCTTCAGCATCGGAATGCACTGGTCGAGAATGCGACGCGACTGCCGCATCTCTTCCATGCGGATGATGTAGCGGTCGTATGTGTCGCCGTTCTTACCCAGCGGGACGTCGAAGTCGAGATCCGCGTAACACTCGTACGGCATCACCTTGCGAAGATCCCAGTCGACTCCGGAACCGCGCAGCGGCGGCCCTGTGATGCCCCAGTCGATGGCGTCCTCGGGCGAGAGAATTCCGATTCCAACCGTGCGCCGCTTCCAGATGCGATTGTTCGTCAGAAGCGACTCGTACTCGTCGATCGCCGCCTCGAACGTGCCCGTGAACTCTGCCACGCGATCGGTCCAGCCGGGCGTGACGTCGTCCGGCATTCCCCCGATGCGCATGCAGTTGAGCGTCAGCCGCGCGCCGCAATACTCCTCGAACAGATCAAGCACCACTTCGCGCTCGCGAAAGCAGTAGAAGAACGGAGTCATCGCGCCGATGTCGATCGCATGCGTGGCAAGCCACAGCAGGTGGGACGAGATCCGCTGCAGCTCGGAAAGCATCACTCGGATGATCTGGACGCGCCTTGGAATCATGTGCGTCACACCCAGGAGCTTTTCGACCGCTTCGACATATCCGAGGTTGTTTGTGGCCGCGGCGACATAGTCCATCCGGTCGGTGTGCGGGATGCACTGCGGATAGTCCATGTTCTCGAACAGTTTCTCGGTTCCGCGATGCAGGTAACCGATGACCGGCTTCGCCGCGACGATCCGCTCGCCGTCGACCTGCAGGATCACCTGCAGCACCCCGTGGGTGGACGGATGCTGAGGACCGAAGCTGATCTGCATCTCGCGAAGATTCAGCATGGGGCCTCCGGATTGCGGAGGGATCTGAAGGACTTGTCATCCTGAGCGCAGCGAATGATCCTCTTGCGACGCTCGATCCCCGCAAGAAGATCCTTCGCTGCGCTCAGGATGACACCAGGTTCAATCACCGCACTCTGAATTCTGAATTCTGAATTCTGAATTCTTCTTTTCATGATGACGCTCCCGCCATCAGCTTGATGAGCATCGACTCGGTCTCTTCTTCGCCCGGCACGCACAGCGTGAGGTCGGTCGTCTCACCCGTGGCAATCGCTTCGGCGTAACCCTCGCAATCCCAGCCGCACGCGGTGCAGTCGGTCTGCGCCATCGCGGCGAACAGCTTCGTCTTGAGGTCGCCCTGTTTCGCGAGCTCCATCCGGTCTCCGAGCGGCATGTCGGGATCGTGGAACGGCGCATCCTCGGTCGGCACGGCCGTCTCCGCAACAGCTCCTGCGAGCTCCGGATCCGGCGGCAACTGTTCATCCTGCGGCGTCCGGGCAGCCGGCCATGTACCGATCCTCGGCCATTCACCGGCATAGCGGTTGACGTCCTTGTAATCCTTCCCTGTAGACCCAGGCTGCGGGCCAGCCCCTTCTGCGAATACTTCCGGATAAATACGCGCTCCGGTCTCGATTCCGCGAAGCGGAAAGTCTTTGCGCAGGGGATGTCCGTTGAAGCCATCCCACATGAGGATCCGCTCGAGATTCGGGTGGCCGTCGAAGACGATCCCGTACATGTCCCACGTCTCGCGCTCATGCCAGTTCGCGGTCTTCCATACAGACGTGACCGACGGGACACTCTCCTCGTCTGCGACGAAAACCTTTAGCCGGAGACGCTGGTTCTTCTCGTGGGAGTAGAGGTGATAGGCGACTGCGAAGCGCCCGCCGGCGTGTCCGGGATACTCCGAGTAATCGACACCGGCGAGATCGACGAGATATCGAAAGCCATCCGCCTTGAACTCTTCACAGACTTCGCGGATCCGCGGGGCGTCGACGATCAGCGTGATCTCCCCTGCGAACTCACGCGCGTCCAGAACCGCACCGTTGACCCTCTCGAGCGTGCGTGCGACGAGCGGGTCCTGACGGATCTCCTCTGCGCTCCGGACCACGGGAGCAGGGGGAGTCGCAGGTGTGGGAGCGTCAGTCGCCGCGGGCGGCGAAGCCGGCTTGTCGGGTTCGTCTGTCATCGATTGGTATATGCGAGTGTCATGGTCCGAGAAAAAGACGCGTCATCCTGAGCGTAGCTCAAAGGCTGTGAATGAATCGCGCGAGTGTCATCCCGAGCGTCGAGCGAGGGATCTGGGAGGGGGTCTTGTACAGGGAGCCACCGCCCAGATCCCTC
>JBGSYJ010000131.1:0-5259 GCA_041750915.1 Thermoanaerobaculia bacterium
GGACTCCGCCTCGCTGCTGCCGATCCTCACGAGCAAGCAGAAAGGTCCGCTGCATGAGTTCGTGATTTACCAGGCCGGCTACGCATACGACGGCGCAATTCGAGAGGGAAGCATCGTGCTGCTCGTCGACAAGGAGAACAAGGCGACGGAGCTCTACGACCTCGCGACCGACATCGGTCAGGAGAAAAACCTCATCGACGATTCGAAGCACAAAGATCTCGTGACGCGCCTGCACGCGAAGTTCCTCAAGTACAACGATCACAACAACGAAACCTTTGACGAGCCGCGAACGACCCCGCCGGTCGGCGCTCGCCGAGAGTGACCCTGCCTCCAGAGGCCCACCTTTGGTTGCGGTCTTGAGCGCCCGGTTATTCGCGTCGCGCGCAGGCGGGCCACACACGGCACTGCTGTACGATGCGCGCAACCTGCTGCGACGAGCGAGGCTCACGATGCGAAGCTGCGACTTGCTGACCGCTGTGGTTATGGCAGCCGTGGTGGCCACGGCCGCGTGCAGCGGAGAGAGCCCACCCGAGGCGAGCGCGCCGGAGGCTCTTCCGGGGATGGTGTGGATTCCGCCGGGCGCTTTTGCCATGGGCTCCACTGCCTCTCCCGAATCGCACCCTGTCCATGAAGTTCGTGTCGATGGCTTCTTCATGGACGAGACGGAAGTGACGAACGCCGAGTTTGAAACGTTCATCAGCGCCACGGGCTACGTGACCGTCGCCGAGCGTGTTCCGAGGGCGGAAGATTTTCCTGGCGTGCCCCTGGATCAACTCGTGGCCGGTTCCGTGGTGTTCAATCCTCCCGCCGTGGCGGTTCCTCTCGATCAGCCGATGCGCTGGTGGAGCTTCGTTCCGGGCGCGAGCTGGCGCAATCCGGAGGGCCCCGGAAGTAGTCTCTCAGAAAGAATGACTCATCCGGTGGTGCACGTGGCCTGGGAGGACGCTGCCGCGTATGCCCGCTGGGCGGGCAAGCGGCTTCCCACCGAAGCGGAGTGGGAGATGGCGGCGCGCGGAGGGCTCGCCGGCCGGCGCTACGTATGGGGCGACGTGTTTCAGCCAGAGGGCCGGTTCATGGCCAACACGTTTCAGGGTACGTTTCCTCACAGGAATACCCTCGAAGATGGGTTTGCCGGGACGGCACCCGTTCGCTCCTTCTCACCGAACGGCTACGGGCTGTACGACATGGCTGGCAACGCGTGGGAGTGGGTGGCAGACTGGTACCGGCCGGACACGCACGTTCATCAAGCGCGCGATAACGGCGTGGAGAATCCCCGCGGTCCCGTGGAGAGCCACGATCCGGCCGAGCCGGGAATCCCCAAGCGAGTTCAGAAAGGTGGATCGTTTCTCTGCACCGATCAGTATTGCTCCCGGTACGAACCGGGGATGCGTGGAGCCGGAGCGATTGACACTGGCAGCAATCACGTCGGATTCCGATGCGTGGTCGATGCAGCGACGGCGAGGTGATCCCAACCTGATTCGAGCTTGCTGGTGCAGCACCTCCCGCGATAGGTCCCTTGAAGTGGGTCTGACCAGGCGACGCAAATGATTAACAGCTAATTCGCTGATTCAGGAAGATATTCACTGCTCGCCATGCTGCGAAATCAAATCAGTCACCAATCCGGACGATGCGGCCCTTCATCACGCAATCCAGCGATCACGTAAGTCAGGGCCGTCCGGTAGGGTTGGTTCCGCTCGTCACATCGGAGGCATGAGCACTGTGTCGATCACGTGAACGGTTCCGTTGCTTGCCATCACATCGGTTTTGACCAGGTGCCCGTCGTTGATCATCACCTGGTTTCCCATTGTGCCGATTCGCAGCATCGCACCGTTCGCAGTCTTTGCGGAGCTCATCGCCATGACTTCACGCGCGCTCACATTGCCCGGCACCACGTGGTACGAGAGCAGGGCACGAAGCTTGTCGCGGTTCTCGGGTCGCATCAGCATGTCGACCGTGCCAGCCGGAAGCTTCGCAAATGCAGCGTCGGTCGGTGCGAACACCGTGTACGGGCCATCGTTCATGAGCATTCCGTCCAGCCCGGCAGCCTTCAGCGCGGAGACCAGTGTGGAATGCATGCCGGTCGACATCGCGACCTCGGCGATATTCATGTCCGCACTCATCGATCCGTCCATCGAGGTGTCCATGGAGCTCCGGCACCCCGCCAGCGCCAGAACAGTCAACAACACCGTCGTCATCGTCTTCATCTTCATCTGAAATTTCTCCTCTCCCCATGTACGCTCGATTGGTCCGGACGGATTCTCCCGGCTCTGGATATTGCGTGATCCAGTGTCCGTTCGATATCCGGCCGCCTCGGTTCTGCTCGCTCCCGGAGTCAACTCGAACACGAGCGCGGGCAGTCAGGTCTCGATCTCCGGCAGCCCCGGCTACGACAACCTCGTCATGGTCAACGGCGTCGTCCATCACGGAGAACGTTCGCAGCCAGGCTCTCGAGCTCTATATTCCGGATGCCATTCAGGAGACGACTGTTCTCACGGGATCGAGCTGGCGGGGCTCTGTTATGCTGGCCGCTTCCGCAATGCGGTGGCGGTCCGCCGCATAGACCGCTTCCAGCGCGCCTGCAGCGGCGGCGTGAAGCCGGACGCGCCCGCCCGCGCTGATCCGGTCATAGACGATCCTTCGAATGATGGTGTGATAGAAGCGGCAATCTTCGCCGGGCGAGACGTTCCTCCTGGTGACGACACCCAGACGCACGGCTTCTTCGAGCGTCTGATCGAGCTCGTGCTCCGGAACGCCGGTGAGGTGCGCGAGGGTCCTCACGTGTTGAGCCTTGTGACATGATAGGGGCTCAATCGGCTAAATCGGCAGAGTCAGCCCCGCGAGCTCTCGATGGACACGCGGCGGTTCTCGCACCTGCCTCCCTTCACCCTGACCTGAAAGGAGAAGCCCTCATGCGCGAAGCCCCCGCAGCCATGCGTCAGACGCTGTTCTTATCGATCCCACTCGCTGCCGCGCTGCTCGCGGCACCACTCACGCGCGCGGAGTCCGTATCAACTGGTTGTCCCTCTCTCGTGCGTGCGGGGGTGTGGGAGATTTCACAGAGCCGGAAGATCAGGACGAGCGCTGGCGCTTTCTTCGGCGGCAGGAATGAGAGGAATGTCAACGTCTCCGGAGCGCAGTGTGGCGATCGCGTCATTGTGACGGGCGAAAAGCGTAGGCTCGTCTTCGACCGCGTCGAAGGAGATCGATACGCGACCGAACCCGAGCCCCATTCCGAAGGCAGTGTGACTTTCACGATCGTCTACGAGATGACCGTGGAATCGCCCGAGAGCATGAGCGTCGACCTGGTGATCAGAGGTCTGACATCCTCCCTTCCGTTCGGCGGCACGCGCGCGATCAGTTTCACCTTCGTCGACGACGCTCCCTCCAAACCGCTGGAGTGCGAATGCGACGCGTTCGACGGCTATCTCGATGAGCGCATTGCGGAGAACGAACTGTTCCGCAACCTCTACCAGAACCCGCGTTACTGGGAGAAGCCGGCAGACTTCCCCCAAAGCCCGAACTGGGATGCCTACGCGTATGAGCTGCTGATCAATGAGCTTGCTGAAGACGTTCCCTACGAGGCCGCCATCAAAGCGGTGATTGAATCTACGAAAAGTGCGGATTACGGCGAAAGCGGGGACGCCGCCACTGAGAGTGAGTCCGCGCCGCCGGGGGCAACGACCGATACCGGCACCTGTGAGGTCGAGATTCTCGACGGCAAGCCCGACACCTGCTTTCCGAGAATCTTTCTGGATGAGGTGAAGTATCACGAGTCGCTTCACGCCACCCGCTGCGTTGAGATGAGGACTCAGCGGAATCAGTGGCTGAATGCGGTATCAACTGGAGCTTCCCCACAAGGAGGCGAACCTCAGAGTTACAGGAACCTGGTGAACGATCCCCGTGAGGCTGGGCTCGAGGAAGCGCGCGCCTACCAGGCTTCAATCGAGTGGCTGAAAAACTGGAAGAGCCGGAACTGCGGAACCTAGTGGCTCTGTTGCCGGCAGGACGCGGTGCGCTGTGCTTGTAGTAGAGGGACATTCCGATGTCCCTCGTTCCAGGGAGTGAAGCGGTACGACGTGTGGGGCATTCATTACGAGGTCGTCGCGCCATAACGCGCAAGTTCGAGACGATCCGAAGAACGGCGGATCGGAATCCGCCGCTACTTGATGGGAACGAGTCTTACTTCAGCGGGACGCGGCGACGCAGTTCTTCCAACCACCCTTCGACGGCGTTGATGCTGCCGAGCGTGCGGTGCGTCGCGTCGAGCTGCACCATGAGGAATCTGCCGTCCCGTGCCACGTCGTACTCGGGCAGGTACTGGCCTTCGAACAGCAGCTGAGGACGACCAACGGTGACCATCCTCGAAGCGTCAAATGCGGCTGCGAACATCTTCTGCCCCTGCCGGTAAAAAATCTCGCTGCCATCGTGCGACCACACCGCATTCATTCCGCCATCGATCGACACTTTCGTTTTCGGACCGGGGCCGGGATACGGGGTGACGTAGATCTCACCTTTTCCCGACTCATCGGAATGAAGCGCGATCCAGCGCCCGTCGGGGGAGAACTTCGCAGTCTCGTCGAATGGTGTTTCCGCGAGCGGCTTCGGCGGCGCGGACTCTCCAGCTGGCATGAACCAGACGTCGGCGCGGGACGATCCCGGTTGCAGCCGGCGTAACGCGATTGTCCGGCCGTCCGGCGACCACGAGGTAGGATTCGAAGCCATCGCGCCGCTGGTGATCTGCCGCTCCTCTCCCCCTCCGTCTGCGGCACGCTCGAACACTTGCGAGTTTCCGGTTCGAGTCGAGCTCCATGCCACGCCGGATCCATCTGGGTTCCAGACAGGACTGCTGTCGTCGGCTCCGAAGGAAAGGCGGTTGATCGAGTCCCGCTCGATGTCCAGGAGCCAGATGTCGTAGTTCGAGCTTTCGATGACCAGAGCGATCGTTCGTTCGTCGGGTGCGAGTGTCGGTTCGCTGTAGCTGCGTCTCGTCGGCACTACGGCCGTCGCTTCGCCGCTGCGGGTCACCCACACGAGATCCTTCTCCTCGCTGAGAGCTCCTCCAGGCGCAAAGAGCAGCGTGCCGCGATCGGAGACGGAAAAATGCGCCTCGCCATTGAGACTTCCCGTCGCAACGTCGTCGAGCACCATGACCGGCGAAGCGGTGACTTCAAGTTTCTCCAGATCGAATGGCGCAGCCAGCACCGTTCCGGCGCGTCCGTAAACGAGATGCCCGGTCGGCAGGACCCGCGCGTCGGAGCC